>PUKU01000075.1 GCA_003550625.1 Candidatus Aenigmatarchaeota archaeon | reverse complement strand
AGATTTTGAACTGATAAAATGGAATGCCCAACCTGCTCTTCTGCAACAAAGGTTCTGGAATCAAGGGAGATTTCGAACTCGACTGCAATAAGAAGAAGGAGAGAGTGTAAGGAATGCGAGCACCGCTTCACAACATACGAGCGGCCCGAGCTTTCTGTCAGGGTTGTAAAGAAAGACGGGGCGAGGGAGGAGTTCGACCAGGACAAGCTCAAGAGGGGAATAGTAAAGGCCTGTGAAAAGAGACCGGTCTCAAACGAGGAACTCGAGGAACTTATAAGAAAGGTGGTTACAAAGATAAGGAGGAGGGGTGTCAACGAAGTCGACTCTTCAGAGATAGGCAACCTCATCATGGATGAGTTAAGAGAGGTAGATAAGGTAGCCTACATACGCTTTGCATCGGTTTACAAATCATTCGATCTTGAAACTCTAGAAAAAGAAATAAAAACGATTAAAAGGTGATCACAATGTCTTTTGAAGCAATTAAAAAACGTGACGGTAGGATAGAAAAATTCCAAGAAGAAAAAATAACAGAAGCAATATGGGAGGCTGCCCAAGCGGTAGGTGGAACTAACAAGGACCTATCAAAAAAACTGTCGGATCAGGTCATAGCGGCCCTCGAAAAGGATCTTGATGAAAACGAAATACCTACTGTTGAGCAGGTACAGGACAGGGTAGAGAAAACGCTTGTTGAAAATGGACATTATAAGACCGGTAAGGCATACATACTTTACAGAAGTCAGCACGAGGAACTGAGAAAGTTCCATGAGCTCATGAGCAATGTTTCGCTTGTTGAGAACTACGTAAAGGAAAACGACTGGAGGGTAAAGGAAAACTCTAACATGAGTTACTCTTTACAGGGATTAAACGTCCATGTAACAGATAAGATAATAAGAAAGTACTGGCTTCAGAAAATATATCCACCAGAGATCAGAAAGAAGCACAATGAAGGTTTCTTTCACATACATGATCTAGGGACGCTGGGCCCATACTGTGTAGGATGGGACATGAAGGATCTCCTTACTGAGGGATTCAAGGGTGTCCGAGGTAAAATAGAGTCGAAGCCCGCAAACCATTTCGATGTAGCACTTCTCCAGCTTGTTAACTTTCTGTATACCCTACAGGGTGAGGCAGCAGGTGCACAGGCTATATCACACTTCGATACATACCTAGCACCTTTCGTGTATTACGACGATTTGGACTATAAGGAGGTAAAACAGTCTATGCAGAAGTTCCTTTACAACATGAACGTTCCAACGAGGGTAGGGTTCCAGACGCCATTCACAAACCTTACCATGGACCTCGAGGTCCCGAACATGATGAAGGACGAGCCAGTCATAGTAGGCGGAGAAACAAAGGACAAAACCTACGGGGACTTTCAGGATGAAATGGATATGGTGAACAGGGCATTTGCAGAAGTAATGATGGAAGGAGATGCAAAGGGGAGGCCCTTTACGTTTCCAATACCCACATACAACATAACCAAAGATTTCAACTGGGAAAACGATGTTCTTGATCCTGTGTGGAAAATGACTGCGAAGTACGGAATTCCATACTTCTCAAACTTCATGAACTCGGATATGGATCCAGAAGACGCAAGATCCATGTGCTGCAGACTTCGACTGGACAACCGTCAGTTGAGGAAAAGAGGCGGTGGTTTATTCGGATCCGATCCATTGACAGGTTCTATAGGTGTTGTAACAATGAACCTTCCAAGGATAGCATACCTTTCAGAAGACGAGGATGAGTTCTTCCAAAGACTTGAAGAAAATATGGAGCTTGCAAAGGAAAGCCTTATCATCAAAAGGAAGGTGCTAGAAAAGTTTACCGAAAGGGGACTATATCCCTACTCAAAGTTCTATCTCAGAAACATAAAAAAGGCACAGGGAAGCCACTGGGACAACCATTTCTCAACAATAGGACTCATAGGAATGAACGAGGCGGTTCTGAATCTAAAGGACATAAGTATGGGAGAGGAAGAAGGACTGGACTTCGCCGAGAAAACACTTGTGTTCATGAGGGACAAGATAGCAGACTTCCAAGAGGAAACTGGAAACATATTCAATCTCGAAGCAACCCCCGCCGAAGGTTCAAGCTACAGGCTAGCAAGAAATGACAAGAAGAACTTCCCCGATCTCAAAATCTACAACACATCCCAGCTCGGAGACGCTGAGCCTGTGTACACAAACTCGACAAGACTTCCGTTTGGACACACAGAAGATCTCTTCGAGGCTCTTGAGATACAGGAACCCCTTCAGACAAAGTATACAGGTGGCACAGTATTCCATGCATGGCTAGGTGAAAAAATGCCTTCGATAGAGTCAACAAAAAAACTCGTCAAGAAAATCGCCGAGAACTACACACTTCCGTACTACACCCTGACGCCGAGCTTCTCGGTATGTCCGACACACGGATATCTAGAGGGAGAAAAGGAGATATGTCCAGAGTGCAAGGAAGGTGGAAAAAGAACAAAGTGTGAGATATACTCAAGGGTAGTAGGATATCTCAGACCCACAGAACAGTGGAACCCGGGCAAACAGGAGGAGTTCGAACACAGGTCAGACTACTCCAGGAAGATAGCACCTAAGCCCGAGGTTTCCAGATGAAGATAGGTGGCCTGGAGAAGTTTACCGTCACGGACTACCCTGGAAAGATATCATGTGTAGTCTTTACAGTTGGATGTAACTTCAGGTGCCCCTTTTGCCAAAACAGGCAACTAGTAAACGGAAACGTTGAAGAAATAGACGAAGAAGAAGTTATGGACTTTCTCGAAAAGAGACAGGGACAGCTGGATGGAGTTGTAGTTACAGGCGGCGAGGCTATGATACAGACGGGGCTGATTGACTTTCTTGAAAGGATCAAGGACATGGGCTACCTTGTAAAGCTTGACACAAATGGAAGCGTTCCTGAAACCCTCGAGAAAACCGTCAGAGACGGTCTCGTCGACTATGTTGCGATGGACATAAAGGCACCCCTATCAGAGTACGACCGTGCATGTGGGCTCAAGGTAAACACTGATAAAATAGAGAAGAGCATCGATTTTGTAATGGGTTTAGAATCGTATGAGTTCAGAACAACGGCCGTTCCTGGAATAATAGACGAGGAGGCAGTCGAAAAGATTTCAAAGAGGATAGACTGGGCCAAGAAATTTTACTTGCAACAGTTCCGTCCAAAGAATACACTTGACAAGGAGTTCGAAGATATAAAACCCCTTCCAAAAGAAAAACTTGAAAGGTTCAAGGAAATTGCAGAGAGATATGTCCAGGACTGTGAAATTAGGAATATATAAGATTTAAATTCTTTGGGTCCTAAAGGATGTGGAATGGACATAAATAGATGTAAAGGGTGTGGGAAATACACGTTAAGAACCACATGCCCGGGGTGTTCGGACAAGGCTGTAAATCCAAGACCCGGTCCGTTCTCACCAGAAGACAGACATGGAAAACACAGAAGAAAGGAAAAGCTTAAAAGGAGGGAATAAAGTTTTAATAGGGATAATATGGAAACCGAGATAAAGATACTTGACGAACCTGAGATGGACAACCCTGTTCTCATAGAGGGTCTACCTGGAATAGGCAACGTAGGCAGAATAGCAGCCGAATATATGATAAACCACCTTGATGCAAAAAAGTTTGCCGAGATATACTCACCACATTTCATGCCTGTCGTTCTTATACACGATGACGAAGTTGAGCTACTCAAGTTCGAGTTCTACCACTGGAAAAACGACGGAGGAGATGATGTAATATTCTTGATAGGTGATACCCAGGCAGGTAAAGAAGGAAGCCGAGGGCACTTTGATGTGTCTGAAAAGGTAATAGACCTTGCAGAAAGGTTCAATGTTAAAAAAATTATAACACTGGGCGGTTACAGCACAGGCGATATAAGAGATGAAATGGAAGATAAGCTAGAGGTACTCGGAGCAGTTACCAACAGAGAAAACATAGAAAAGTACAAGGATTTCGGCATAAACTTCGAGGACACGGATTCAAACATAGGAATGATAGTTGGTGGAACGGGTCTCCTACTTGGACTAGCAAAAAGACGAGGAATAGAAGGTCTATGTCTCATGGGCGAGACTGCAGGGTTCCCGATACTCACGGACCCGAAGTCTGCAGAGGGCGTTGTGAGGGTTCTCTCCGATATTCTTAATATAGATGTTCCACTGGATGACATAGAAAAGAAGGTCGATGAGATGGAGGACTTCCTCGGTAAACTCGAAAACGTCCAGAAAAAGGCTATGAGAAACATTGAAAGCGGAGACGGAGAAGACGAAAATCTTAGATACATAGGATAATGGTGATTTTATGAAATTTCTTGAAACAGATGAAATGACACGGTTTGAAAAGGCAAGGATAATATCTGCTAGATCGTTACAGCTAGACATGGGAGCACCTCCCCTGGTAGATGTCAAGGGAAGTATAGAACCCATAGAAACTGCGAGAAAGGAGTTTGAAAAGGGAGTGGTTCCTCTGACTGTAAGACACAGAGAAGAATCCAAAACAGGGTAGTAGGTAGAAGTAATATATTTAAATCTACCCTAAGAATAACCCCAAGGGATAACATGACAGAACTTATTGAGAGGGAGAAGTACGTCAAGTCGGGAGTACATCTAGGAATGAGAAAGAAGTCAAAGGATATGGATCAGTTCATCTTCAAGACCAGGCCCGACGGACTTTCTATGATAGATATAGAGAAGGTCGACAGAAGAATCGACGTGGCATCCTCTTTTCTCAGCAACTTCGATGACATCTTATTTGTAGGAAGGAAGGAGAATGCTGTACCTGTACTTGATGTACTGGATGAGGCAACCGACTTTACAGTCATAAGTGGAAGGTTTATGCCAGGAACCCTTACAAATCCTTCCTTTGAGAGATACTTTGAACCGGATGTACTTGTCGTTGTAGATCCCCTTATAGACGAACAGGCCAAGTTTGAAGCAATAAAGAAAAGGATACCCATCGTAGCAATATGTGACAGCTACACCGATTTAGACTACGTGGACCTTGTAATACCTGGGAACAACAAGGGAAGAAAAAGCCTTGGTGCAATATTGTACCTCCTAACAAGGGAAATTCTAAAAAAGAAGGGAGAGATAGAAAAGGATGAGGACTTTGGGTTCAGTATGTCGGATTTCGCAGGCGAGGAACTGGAGTAGGAGACCATATTTATTAATTCCAAAAACTAAGTTGTTCTTGGGTGTTGTATATCATAATACGCAACGCAGCTGCAGCTGGGCAGTTTTATCCAAGAAGTTCAGGAGAGATACAGTCCATGCTCGAAAAGTTCTTGAGGCAAGCAGATGTTGAACCCAGGAATATATCTGGAGCAGTATCGCCCCATGCAGGATACATGTACTGTGGCAAAACACAGGCCCATGTATACAAATCTTTACCTGATGATGTGGATACCTTTGTTATAATAGGACCAAACCACAGAGGATCGGATACACAGGAAGCGATAATGACCTCTGGACTCTGGAAAACTCCACTTGGAAGCGCAAGGATAAACTCAGAGCTTGGTGGAAAAATACTGGAAAACTCCAAATACCTGGAGGATGACTACAAAGCACACAACGAGGAGCACTCGATAGAGGTTCAGCTACCGTGGCTACAAAACAAGTACGACAACTTCACATTCGTTCCAATATCGATGGGCGATAATAAAATTGAAAAGTGTAGAGATATAGGGAAAGCAATCAAAGAGGCCCGTGAGGAGACCGGATCAAAGTTTGTAGTGATTTCATCGTCAGACTTTACACATTTTGGAAGATCCTATGGATATATGCCCGTGTCCGGTGGTATAGGTAAGAAACTGAACTACATAAAAAAGATCGATATGAAGGCCGCTTCGGCAGTTGAGAAACTCTCACCGGAAACCTTTTTGGACACTGTAAAGGATTACGAGGCAACCATATGCGGAACTGGTCCGATAGCCGCACTTCTATACTCCATCGAGGACAAGGTCTCAGGAGGTAAGTTACTTGACTACTCCACATCATATGAAATCTCAAAGAACGAAGACTCCATAGTTGGGTACTGTGGGATAACATTCGAGTGATAGTATGGACAATAATAAAAGAAAATCCATTTGGAAACATGCAGTTAGAAACGCGCTACAGCACGACGGAGAGGCAAACACAAACGCAGTTCTAGGCGGCGTGATGTCCGAGAACAGCGATATCAAGCCCAAGGAAATCATGAAGGATATAAAGAACATTGTATCCGAGGTAAATGAACTTACTTTAGATGAGCTGGAGCAGAATGCCACGGAGCTTGGAATAACCTTCGAAACGGAAGAGGAAGACGGTAGCCTTCCGGAGATACCTGCAGAAGAAGAGGGTGGTGTAATAACAAGGGCCGCACCAAATCCCAATGGACCGTTCCACCTCGGAAATAGCAGGGCATACATACTGTCATACCTCTATGCCGATAGAAACAACGGACGGTTTATCCTGAGATACGACGACACGAACCCATCGAGCCCGGAAAAATCGCCGAAGAAAAGGTTCTACAGATGGATAAAGGAGGACCTGGAATGGCTTGGCTGCAAACCGGACATCGTAATCAAATCATCGGACAGGCTGGACGTATACTATGAGTTTGCATACGAGCTGATAGAAAATGGTAATGCATACGTGTGTACATGCAAGTCAAAGAAATGGAAGGAGATGAGAGACAGGTGCGAACCGTGTCCTTGTAGAAACGAGGAGGCGGAGGAACATATAAAAAGATGGCATGGGATGCAGAACGGGAAGTATAAACAAGGGGAGGCTGTAGTAAGAATAAAGACCGACATAAAACATAAGAACCCCGCGAGGAGAGACTGGCCTGCTCTGAGAATACTCATGGACCATGATCATCCCTACGTTTCAAAGGAATACAATGTATGGCCTCTCTACAACTTTGCTTCGGCTATAGACGACCATGAGCTAAACGTAACCCACATCTTCAGGGCGAAGGAGCATTCGACAAACACAGAAAACCAAAAGGACCTCTATGAGATCTTCGGGTGGGACTATCCAGAAGCTGTACACCATGGTTTTTTATCACTCAAAGGAGCCGTGCTTTCTACGAGTACGATAAGAAATGGCATAAGGTCGGGGAAGTACGAAGGATGGGATGATCCCAGGCTCGGTACCATAAGGGCCCTCAGAAGAAGGGGATTCCAACCGGAGTCGGTAGAAAAGCTTATAAGAAAATACTCTATAAAGGGCTCAAACGCTGAGGTATCGATGGAAGAGTTTACAAGCATCAACAGGAAGGTAGTCGATCCAAAGGCAAACCGGTACTTCTTTATCAAAGACCCAGTACAGATAAAGGTAGAAAGTCCTAACAAGACTGGAAATATAGAGCTCCCGGTTCACCCAGAAAAGGAAGGTACAAGGACTGTTGAAGTCTATGATAAATTTTTGATAGAGAAAGATGACCTGGAGGCCAGCCGCGGAGAAGTAATTAGGCTAAAGGGACTTTACAACATAGAGATCCCCACCGAAGGAACTGTTTGTAAACCTGCCGGGGATGAAATAGTCCAGAGCATGTCAAAGGTACACTGGGTTCCTGATTCTGATGAAGAGAAAGTCAGGACAGAGATAACGATGCCGGATGCAAAAAAAATAAACGGCCTGGCCGAAAAAAATGTACTCCAGGAGGACGTAGACAGTGTTCTGCAGTTCGAACGGTTCGGTTTCGTGCGGATGGATAAAAAATCCAAAGACAAAACTGAACTTTGGTTTGCACACAAATAGATCAAAACTGCGATGTTCTCTATAAACTTTTAAATATTTACGGGGCATAGGAATGTTAGTTCATTTTGAGAATGTGATCTCAAAAGTACGAAACCAAACCGGTTTCGAAAAAAGATGAAAATCACTGATGAAACAAAAACCGAGAGGTGATTGGATGGTAGATTATGTAAAGTTCAAAGTTTCAGAAGATCTGGAGGACCTGACACTTGAAGCTATAGAGACTGCAAGAGCAACTGGTAAGCTTGGTATAGGAACAAACGAGGTTACAAAGGCCGTGGAAAGAGGTAATGCAGATCTCATAGTAATAGCAGAGGATGTGGAGCCACCGGAAATAGTCATGCACCTTCCTTCTATCTGTGAGGAAAAGTCAATTCCATACACATTTGTAGGAGAGAAAGATGAACTCGGAAGGGCCTGCGGTATAACTGTTCAAACAGCATCCGTGGCCATAACCGAAGCAGGAGATGGGGAAGATCTGATAGAAGAGATAGTCGACGAAGTAAAAACTTTAAAAACTACAGAATAAAATGATGCGCTATGGCAGGAGAAGCTGTTCCAGGTAAGGTAGTTCAGATACTTGGTAGAAGTGGTGTAGGAGATGTAACTAGAGTTAGGTGTAAAGTACTGGAGGGAAATGACAAAGGCAAGATTCTTGTAAGAAATGCTGTGGGACCAATAAAAAAAGGCGATACTGTAATGCTCAGGGAGACGGAGATGGAGTCCGGAGGTAAAATACAGAAGTGATACCATGGAATGTAGCTTTTGTGGAAAGAAAATCGAAAGGGGCAGAGGTAAGATTCTTGTAAAGAAAACAGGAAATAGCTTCTTCTACTGTTCATCGAAGTGTGAAAAAAACCATCTCAAACTCGGAAGGGATCCCAGAAAGGCAAAGTGGGTGAAAAAGGCATGAAACTTCTTATTTTTGGCCCGCCTGGATCCGGCAAAGGAACATACTCCTCAAGAATAGAAGACAGGATCGATGTAAAACATATATCAACGGGCGACATTTTTCGTTCGGCTGTGAAAGGGAACACGGACCTTGGGAAGAAGGTAAAGGAGTACCTTGACAGTGGGGAACTGGTGCCCGATGAACTTGTGAACAAGGTAGTAAAAGAAAGGCTTGAAGGTACAGATGACTTCATACTCGACGGCTACCCCAGGACCGTTGAACAGGCAAAGTTCCTCGACGGCTTCATGGATGTAGATGCAATCATTGTTCTTGACGTAACAGACGAAATAACAATCGAACGGCTCTCCGCAAGGAGGGTATGTAAAGAATGTGGAGAGGTTTTCCATAGATTATTCAATAAACCCAAGAAGGAAGGTGTGTGTGATAAGTGCGGAGGAGAACTTTACCACAGAGACGATGACAAGCCCAGTGTAATAAGGGACCGAATAAAGACATATGAAAATATGTCTGAACCTGTCATAGAGTACTTCGAGGGTAAGATTCCGTTCGTAATAAACAGGTGCAGAAAGGCAGACGCACCGATAGATAAAATGGTCGACGGTATAATCAGTCAACTGGAAGAAAAGGACATACTTTCCTAGTCCCGGTTGGTTGAGTATTACTTTATTATCCCGTAACCAATGAGTCGCCACTTGTTCTCTATCTGTCTTGAAATAGCAACACGCTCTCCTTTGTCCGAACATATAGGAAGCTTAAGACTTATCTCAGCCTCCTCTTCTCCGTCCTTGATCCTAGCAGATGTAACAATTCCGGCAGTCTTTGCAGTACCCACAGTAAGCATAAGCGGTTCATTCGTCTTGATTCTGTCCACCTTCCTCGAATCAACGACACCAGCGACCTCATCAAAGGTATGTACTTCGACAACTATCTTGTCCAGCATATCAGGTAGTTCACCGGGGTAACCAACTACACATCCTGCAAGATTATCGCTCTTTGTAAGTGAAGGATCCAACCTGGTCTGAACTCCAAGCAGTCCTCCAGGACCTGCCTTTTCCAGGCTCTGGCCTACCTTTTCAAGACCTGTAACTTCGGTCCTTATGGGACTTCGTTTTCCATCCCTTTCTACACCGGGCCTTACTTCTATCTCGTCACCAACCTCGAGCTCGCCCTGTAAAAGGCTGCCTCCTATGACACCACCCTTCATATTTTTTATCGGAGATCCAGGCCTATTGGTATCGAAGGATCTGGCAACCATCATCCTTGGGGTTGCATCAGGATCCATATCCTTTGCCTTTATCTCCTCTTCTATCGCCTGCAAAACAGCGTCTACATTGATTCTTTGGAGTGCAGAAATAGGTATTATGGGAGCATCCTCCGCGACTGTTCCCTTTACAAAACTCTTTATCTCATCATAACTTTCCCTTGCTCTCTCTTCCGAAACCTTGTCTATCTTATTCTGAACTATTATTATATTTTCTATACCTACTATATCAAGCGTCTTCAGATGTTCAGCCGTCTGTGGCTGTGGACATGGTTCATCAGCATTTATCACGAGTATACACCCGTCCATAAGGGCAGCACCTGAAAGTACTGTACCCATTAGGGTCTTGTGTCCTGGAACATCGACAAGTGATATGGTTCTGATGGGCTCAGTGTCTCCGAAGCATGTTGGACACTTGTCCGTTGTACAGTAACAGCTTGGTCCATCACACTCGTTGCATCTATATATTGTCGCATCTGCGTACCCGAGACGTATCGTTATGCCACGCTTTATCTCTTCGGAATGGGTGTCTGCCCACTTTCCGGATATAGCCTGCGCTAGAGTACTTTTACCGTGGTCCACATGACCCATCAGTCCTACATTTACCTTTGGTATCAGCCTTTCATCCGGTTGGGACATAATAGATTCACCGTCTTTATTCTTCCTTGTCACTCTGATCCTCTTCTGTTTCTTCACCGTCGGAGCCTCCTATACCCAGCAGTTCGGGTATGCTCTCAGCATCACTCTCTCTTTCAACTACCTTTGTGTTCACCTGCACCACTTCGTCTGAGATCTGTTCGCCTCGGACGGACTTTCTGGTCCTAACGCCATCCTCCTTGGGTCTGTAGCCTGGACCCTTCTTCATGAGAACTCTTCTGCGGCCACTTCCTCTTATTCCCCTTCTCATCGGGAATCCATCTTCATCACTTCCACCTGTTACTTCAAGAGTGTAACCTTCAAGACCTATGAGGGATCCGTTGAACTCTTCTCCTATCTTAGTTCCAATCAGAGGAGTAGCTTCCTTCTCCACCTGCCAGGACTTTCCTTCTTTGGGATCAGATATGCTTATTTTGAAAATATCTATCACCTCGCCCAGATCAGTTTCATCTCCGGGCATTCATGAAAGACATAGCAAGCTATTTAAAGATTATGGGATTCTCACACTTCTGACTTGTATTGTTCTAATTTCCTCTGTACGTAAGATTCAGGATCTTCTTCTCCACCTATCTTTCTCAACAAATCAAAATCCATCCCATTTTCCTTATAAACTTCATAACGACCTTCCGATGGATTACCTTCAGGCATGTTATCACTATATAATTACAACTTATTACTTAAATAGTTTTCCTATCCGTACTTCTCATCAACTACCTCTTTCAGGACGTTCTTCTCGCCCTTGGATAACATATCCTCAAGCTCCTCCAGCTTCCTTATATCCCTATCAGAAAGCAGGTTGTACAGAACATCCCCCTCATCCACCTGCCTTCCAACGGTAACTTTGCTTATGGACACTGCAACCTTATCGCCTTCACTCGCCTCATCGACCGGTATATTTTCCTTCTGTATCTCACGTATACTACCTACTCTGTTTCCTTCCTTGACCAGATCGTAACCTGGTTTTATTATACCCCCCATGACCTCACAACCCACGACAGCAGGTCTTCTCTGTCTAAAAACATAACCAGGCAGGATACGGATCTTACCGGGTCTTGTTACATCCTCGAGCTTGCTTTTGCGCATCTCTTCCCTCTTTTTTTCCTTCCAGTCCTCATACTCCTCTACTATTTGATACACAACCGGACTGGAAAACACCTTTACATCCTCATTACATCTTCTGGCCATGTCTGTGACACCTACGTTGAAAGCAAATATGGCCCTCTTTAGTGGATCCTCGACTGAGCTTTCCTCCATGACATCCTTCCTTGTAACATCGCCTATCGAAGCTTTACGTATGGGAATTTCCCTGTCCTCGAGCATCTTTATCATGCCCTCGAGACTGCCAAGTGTATCAGCCTTTAATGTAACACCCTCTCCCTCTGTTTCAAACTCCACATCGTCTACCTCCTTCTGGAGTTCTTCCTTTGCTCTTTCAATGTCTTTGTTCGGTCCAATGCTCTGGAGAGGAGAACCGGCTACAACGCAGTCTATTCCTGGTGCAGATACCTTTATACCCGAGGCCGCTTGGACTTCATCCACTCTATCGAACTTCTTCTCCGTACGAAGCTCCCTCAGCTCCCGTGGTTTCAAAAGAGCCTTTATCTTTGAGATTACCGGTGTTTTACCACCCACAAGCAGCCTATCTCCCTTTCTCATGGTACCTTCGTAAAGTATAACATCCAGTGTTGTCCCAAGACCCCTGGTCTCCTTTACCTCAAGCACGATCCCCTTTCCGACATCCGAACTAAGTTCAAGTTCACCGCTCAGAAACTTCTGTGAAAGTCCTATAAGAACCGCAAGGAGATCCGGGACTCCTTCACCGGTCTTGCCCGAAACAGGAACTATGGCCACCTTACTTCCAAAGTCATCTACCCTATCAAAACGGTCCGATGTTATGCCCCTTTCGGAAAGACTTCCCATCATCTTGTAGATTTTGTTATCCAGCCTTTCTCTTACTTTTTCTTTCTGTGCGCTGTAACTACCGGTAAAGCATTCCCCGTCCCTGGGTTTCCATCCTTTGACCTTGTCTATCTTGGTCCCAGCAACAACAAAGGGAGTGTTGAACTCTTTGAGAAACTCCAGTGATTCCTCGGTCTGCGGTCGGAATCCCTCGTTGACATCCACGACCAGCACGGCGAGATCCGATGCAGAACCACCTCTCTTCCTTAGTGTTGTAAATGCCTCGTGTCCTGGTGTATCTATAAACAGAAGTCCCGGAACCCTTATATCACCGGAAGAAATTAACCGGCCGCATAGATCCTTGATTATATCAAGGGATACCTCTGTCGCTCCGATGTGCTGGGTTATTCCACCCGACTCCTCGGCAGCCACGGTAGTTTCTCTTATGCGGTCTAGTATTGTAGTCTTCCCGTGATCCACGTGGCCCAACACCGATATTATCGGCTGCCTTCTTTTTTCCTTCATTTCCGACACCCTCTATATATTTAGCGTTATCCGTAATCATTCCTACACTAGAATTTCTCCGCAGATATTTAAAAATAGGAAAGGACAGTGGCACGTCAAAAAACGATGATGATTTTGTATAACTGTCGAACGGTGCATAACCGGTCTGTAGGAAGGAAACTTTTAAAAAAATTTAAAACTTTTAAACACTGAACAACAATTAATTACTTCAGCTGGAAGGTACCATGGAACAGATAAGAATACACGGACGGGGCGGCCAGGGGGTTGTTACGATGGCCTCCATGCTATCGAAGGCTATATTTAAGACAGGAAAATATTCTCAGGGGTTCCCGTCGTTCGGAGTCGAGCGTCTGGGTGCACCCATAGAGGCCTTCGTGAGGGTGGATGAGAGTAAGATAACAGACAGAAGCCAGGTGTACGATCCCGACTACGTCATAGTCCAGGACCCTACTCTACTAAGCCTTGTTGATGTAGAAAAGGGACTGAAAAAGGACGGTGTCATAATCATAAATACATCGGAGGGTTCGGATGATCTGGATATCTCGACAGAAGCAAGGATAGTAACAGTGGACGCAACAGAGATAGCAATGAAACACCTTGGAAGACCTATAATGAACACTGCCCTGATGGGTGCATTTGCAAAGGTAACAGGTCTGACGGACAAGGAAAGCCTTGGAAAAATCATAAGAGAAACCTTCGGCGGTGATATAGGTGAAAGAAATGTCAAAGCCATGGAAGAGGCATATGAGGTGTGTTGAATGAGCAAGGATCCATACAAAGATCTAAAGATAACCAAGGGTGCCGTGGTCAGGCCAGGAACAACACTTGTAAACAAGACAGGTAGCTGGAGGTCCGAGAGACCGATAGTCGACCACGAAAAGTGTGTTGGCTGTGGTAACTGTGAGAAGTTCTGTCCTGATATGGCCATAAAGGAAATGGAAAACGGAAGGTTCGAGGTCGATCTTGAATACTGTAAGGGCTGTGGCATATGTGCAGAGGAGTGCCCAGTAAAGGCCATAGAAATGGAAAAGGAGGAAAGATAATATGACAAAGATTATGACAGGATACGAGGCCGTTGCAGAGGCCGTAAAGGCATGCAACCCTGATGTTATACCGGCCTATCCTATAACACCCCAGACCGATATAGTGGAGAGGATAAGTGAGATGGTTGCAGATGGAGAACTTACGAGTGAGTATGTGAGGGTCGACAGTGAGTTCAATGCTGCATCAACTGCAATAGGTGCAAGTGCAGCGGGTGCAAGAACATTCACAGCAACCTGTTCACAGGGCCTTAAGCTCATGAGTGAACCTCTCTTCAGTGCAGCGGGGATGAGACTGCCGCTTGTATTGGCTATAGCCAACAGAAGCCTTTCAGCGCCCCTGAGTATATGGGGCGACCACACCGATACATTTGCAGAAAGGGACGGTGGTATGATACAGTTCTACGCTGAGGATTTACAGGAGGCAATGGACAACATAGCAATTGCATACCGCGTGGCTGAAGATAAGGATATATCACTTCCTGCACTTTCGTGTCTGGATGGATTTATACTTACACATGTCCAGGAAGAGGTTGATCCGTTTACACAGAAAGAAATAGAGGAGTTTCTGCCGGAGAGGGATCCTGTGAATACGCTTGATCCATCGGACCCGACCACCATGGGTGCATACGCCAGACCTGAACACTGGACAGAAACAAGGTACGTAGTGCACAGGGCAGTAAAGAGGTCCAAGGAAAAGATAGGCAAAGCTGTCGAGGAGTTCGCCGATATATTTGACAGGGAGTATGGTCTCGAATACAACGGTCTTGTAGAAACATACAGGGCCGATGACGCCGAAGTGCTGATTGTTGCACTGGGCAGTGTATGTGGAACCACTAGATATGTGGTGGATGAGTACAGGGACATGGGGGAGAAGGTTGGGATGGTAAGACCCAGGGTATACAGGCCTTTTCCCGAAAAGGAGCTGGCAAGGGCACTGGAGGGAGCAGAGTCTATAGCAGTCATGGAAAAAGATATCTCACTCGGCTACCAAGGAGGTCTCGCAATCGATATAAAGTCTATGTTATACTCAAACGGAAGTAAAATACCGGTTTTAAACTATATCGTTGGACTGGCTGGAAGGGATGTATCAAAGGAAAATATAAGAAACGTGGTCGAGGGTGCAAAGGAGGTAAAGGGGAAGGATCCAACTGATCTGGACTTTGACGACGAGGAAAGGTGGGAACCTTTGAGAAAAGAACTTATATCGGAGGATGATATGTGATGGGAGACGATAGGTTCAACCACGAGGAAGATCTGTTCTGTCCCGGGCACAGAGCCTGTCCTGGCTGCGGTGCAGCACTAACCTCAAAGTTTGTCACTGAGGTGACAGGTCCCAACACAATAATGTCTATGCCTACTGGCTGCATGGAGGTCACAACAACACCCTATCCCGAAAGTGCATGGGGAATAAGTTGGATACACAACATATTTGAGAACGCAGCTGCCGTGGCAGGAGGCATAGAAAGAGCATACAGATCGTTCAAAAGAAGGGGTAAGAAGGGGTATACGGACTACGATGATGTAAACTTTGTGGTGCTTGCAGGAGACGGTGCAACCTTCGACATAGGCATACGAAGCCTGAGTGGTATGATGGAAAGAGGCCACGACGTTCTCTATATATGTTACGACAACGAGGCATACATGAACACAGGGATACAGAGAAGTAGCAGCACTCCAATAGGTGCATCAACTACGACAAGTCCAGCCGGCAAGGAAAGCCTGGGCGAGGATATACACAAAAAAGACATGCCGAGTATAGCCGCAGCACATGGTCTGGAGTATATAGCAACTGCTAGCATCGCATATCCCGAGGACTTCAAGAAAAAGGTGGAGAAGGCCCTGGAGATAGAAGGTCCAAAGTACATACAGATATTTGCTCCATGTCCAAGGGGATGGAGGCACGAGTCAAAGAACTCGATAAAGATAGCAAGACTTGCCGTGGAAACAGGTCTATACCCGATATATGAAATGGAGAACGGCGAGATAACCAATGTAAAAAAACTGAAAGAAAGGAAACCTGTCGAAGAATATCTGAAGGCACAGGGTAGGTTCAAGCATCTATTCAAACAGGAAGGCGGGGACAAGGTAGTGGAAGAGCTACAGAGTATAGCAGACCACAACGCCAAAAAAATCGGAATCGACAAGTAATACTACTCAAGTATTTCTACGTCATCCGTCTTGCCATCACCATCTCTATCAAGCCCCTTTATGACCCTGTAGAACTGCTTATCTGATACGTAATCATCAAATATCTTTTCGGGCTGTTGTGTGGCAGCCAGTATACATGTCTTTGTTCCCCTGAAATCAAGACCGGAGAGAAGTATGCGTTTATAGTTCCTGTCCTCCACCTTTGCGATTAGACCTACGTTCTCCTCGGAATAGCTCTTACCTGTTCTTCCGGAGTATATCTTCCATCTGTTCTCCCAGTCGAACCTTACCTCGAGAACTTCGTTGAGGTCCCTTGAAACCGTGTTGGTTATAGGACCGCCGATAAGTATCAGGTTTCTATCAAGGGCCTTCTCGGCCTTTACTTCCGTATCAAGCTTCACTGCGAAACGGTTTTCAAGGCTACAGAAACCACCGAGAAACAGACCCAGTTGGATGGCGTAATGTCCGTCCCTCGAAGCAGTCATAAAGGGACCGTGCTCCACCGGGGATCCGACAACTATAGATCCCTTGAAGGAATCTCCACCGACAAACTCGGAAAAAAATTCAAATGCTTCGTCGGGCACCTTTGTATCCGGCTCCCTGCTCTTCTTCCACCCCTCGGTGACCTGAAAACCCAGAGCATCTGCCTTCGGTCGGTAAAACTTACACAGCGCACTGCCCTTTCTTTCCTTCTTTACGACTTCGATGAGACCGGCGTCCTTGAGCTTTTTGATATGGTAGTATACCTTCTGTTCATGAATTCCAAGAGATTCGGCGATCTTTTTTGGGTAGGTTCTCTGTTGTCCGACCGCCTCCAAAACCTCAAGGGTTCTTTCACCGAGCCCGCCCAGAGAATCCCTATCAAGGACTTCAATATCCTTTGTGAATGTTCTTCCTTCGTCTGTTTTAACGAGTCTGTATGACATAATAAATGTATTTTAATTCTATTATAAATATTTTTATTGTGTGAAGAATTCTATTTTAATTATTTTTATATAGGTAGACCAACCAAACTCTGAAAGACCGACATGAAGGCACTCATACTTGCTGCAGGAAAGGGAACAAGGCTCAGGCCTCTAACGGACGATATACCCAAGGTCATGGTTGAGGTAGATGGAAAGCCTCTCATAGAGCACATAATAGATGATATTCTATCGATTGGTATAGAGCAAATAACAGTCGTAAAGGGATACAAGGGAGAAAAACTAGAGGAAGGCCTGGAAAAATACAGCGGTATAGACTTCGAGGAACAGGAGGAGCAACTTGGTACGGCACATGCAATAGGTATATCATCCTTCGAGGAGCCCTTTCTAGTGGTCAACGGGGATGTTTTTATACACAGGGAAAACCTGTCCAGGGCCGTGTCCTTTTTCAAAGGAGAAGAAAATGTGGATGCGGTGATAGGTAGTTATACAGTTGAAGATCCCGAGGAGTTCGGGGTCCTGGAGACCCAAAACAGTTCGGTCAAAAACATACTGGAAAAGCCTGACGATCCACCGACGAACCTGATAAACACAGGTGTATACGTATTCTCGCCCGTTGTATACAATATCATAGAAAGAACAGGACTATCAGAAAGAGGAGAGTACGAGATAACCGAATCCTTGAAGATGATGATAGACCGGGGCATGGACGTCAGACATGTGAGATTTGATAGATACTGGATAGATGTTGGAAGACACGAGGACCTCGAAAGGGCCAGAAACCTTGGTGTATGACATGTGTGGGATAACATCATACTGTGGTGATAGGAAAGCATCCGAGGTAATTGAAGTTTCACTGAAGAGGCTTGATTACAGAGGCTACGACTCTGTGGGTGTAGCTGTATCCTCTGAAAGTGGTCTGGACGTGAGGAAGGGAATCGGAGGAATAGATGAGATAGACGAAGAGCTGGGTCTTGGTAATATGGAAGGCGGTGTGGGAATAGGCCATACAAGATGGGCTACCCATGGGAAGGTCTCTGAAGAAAATGCACATCCACATATATCATGTGACGGTAGGTTTGCGATTGTCCACAACGGAATAATAGAGAACTGGGACAATCTCAAGGAGGAGCTGGACGGATGTAGTTTCAGATCTGGAACCGACTCGGAGGTCATAGCACACTACATAGAAAGGAAGGCCAGGGAATCAGGGGTTGAAGATGCAGTCAGAGAGTTCATGGCCGAAGCAGAGGGCAGCTTTGCTGTAGTTCTCTTGGACTCAGAGAAGGATATGCTTTTTGCATTCAAGAAAGGCTCGCCGCTTGCACTGGGCATAGGCGAGGAAGAGGTTTTTGTGGGATCGGATGCCTACGCCTTCTGTACATACACAGACAAAGCAATTTTTCTCTGTGACCACGAGTACGCAGTCCTGAAGAACGGTGAATACGTTCTGAGGGACGCCGAAGGAAGAACTCTGGAAAGAAAAATTAAAAGGATCAACTATGACTACACACAGGACGTGGACAGTCGATCCGACCATTATATGTACAAAGAGATAATGGAGATTCCTGAAGCCATTGAAAGGCTCGACGGATCCCTTAAGCTGGAACAGAAACATAGACTGGAGGAGTTCCAGAATAAACTAAAAAACAAGGACAGGGTTGTTCTAACTGGATCCGGAACAAGCTACCATGCAGCCCTTTTAGGTATTTACTTTCTTCAGGAGGTAGGCGTAGAGGCACATGCCACAGTAGCATCGGAGTTCAAAAACTACGGAAGGATAGACGAAAACACGGTTTTGGTTCCAATCTCACAGTCAGGCGAGACAAAGGATGTCCTTGAGGCGATAGACTACTGTAGGAAGATGGGTGCCGAGATAGCTTCTATAACGAACGTTCCACATTCGACTGTTGAGAGAAAGTCAGATGCCAACATCAGGATAAGGGCAGGACAGGAGATCTGTGTAGCAGCAACAAAGACATTCACAAACCAGTTATATCTACTTATGAAGTTGGCGGAAGGGCTGGGCGGGACAAAACTTGGAAAAAATATTTCGGACACTATAAGAAGGTTGTTGGACAGCAACGAAGAAAAAATAAAGGACCTTGCAGTGGAGATAGAGGGTAAAAAGGACATATACATAATTGGGAAGGGCGAGACCTACCCAGTAGCCATGGAAATTGCACTGAAGTTAAAGGAAATATCATACATCCACGCAGAGGGAATGATGGGAGGAGAACTCAAACACGGAACACTTGCCCTCGTAGAGGAAGGGACGCCTGTTATCTCGCTGATACCGAACGGCAGTTCGGAAATAGTTTCGAATGTCAGGGAGGTAGAAGCCAGGAAAGGAAACACCATAAAAATATCGCCCAGCTGTGGACGGTTCAATATACCAGAGACCGGAACGAAAGGATTTGTATTTCTCTCAACGGTACTGGGATTTCTTCTTACCTACTGGATTGCCAGCAACAAGGGACTCCCTATAGACAAGCCCAGGAACCTGGCTAAATGTGTAACAACAAAGTAGCCGGTGTCGTGAAGACGGGATACCCCATAGTTAACCTTTTTTAAATTTTAACCTCGAAAGTTAGGATATGGCAGACGAGGAAAAACTGGGGTATCACAAAGGTGCACTCGAATCCCTTCTCAACGAAAAAATCGAGCTTGTCCGGCTATTGCAGATAGTCGACTCTCTGATAAAAAAACACTCGCATAGTCTCGAAAAAATGGGGGTTGATGTAGACGAATTTATTGAAAACGTTAGAAAAAGAAGGGTAGAAAATATAAGAAATAACAAAAGAAGAGATACGGATTCAGAAGGATAGCGGGTGACAATATCATAAATATAATACTGGATACCAACTTTCTGATGGCACCCGGAGAGATAGGTGTTGATGTATTCGGGGACATAGAAGAGATTATATGCAAGGAATACAGGCTTGTTGCACCGGAACCGGTCAAGCTAGAGGTACAGAAGCTGTCAAGAAAACGAGGCAAGGAGGGCAGGGCTGCCAAAATAGCACTGGAGCTCATGGAGAGAGAGGGTGTTGAGATAATCAGAACAGAACGAATGGAAGGCGATGCATCGATAGTAGAACTGGCAAGAAGAGTAGAAAGGCCTGTTATAGCTACAAACGACAAGAAGCTCAGAGAAGGCTTCAGAAGTAGGTCTGTGCCTACTTTATTTATAAGAACCGAAGACCACGTAAAGCTTGAGGGTGACATAAGATGAACGGAGGGGGGTCGGAACAGGTAGACATTGTAGTTGAAGCCAAGAGTGGAAGCAGACACAAGTACAGCTCCGAGGAGGGTGGACTGAAACTGGAAAGAATACTTCCAGACAGCATAGTTTTTCCGGAGGACTACGGAAGGTTGGATAAAACCATGCACGAATCAGGCGCCCCTCTCGAAGGATTTGTGCTGACAGAGGAACCGTTTGAGCCGGGATCATATGTTAGTATAAATCCAATAGGAGCAATACGCACAAGGAACGGCGACCTGGAAAAGGATATAATAATCGGAGTTCCTGTGGAAGAAAACACCGGAAAAGACAGAACGGATATAAAGGATCTGGAGGAAGAACTCCTGATTCAACTCAAGGTTTTTATAGGTGAGCTTCACAAGGAAAAGAGTAGGTTCGAGGTAAGGGATACCATAGGTAGCGATAAGACAAAAAGACTGATAAACCGCTGCAAAAAGATATATAAAAGAAGAGGGATGTAACTATGTGTCAGCACCCGGAGAATGATTAAAATGTACAAGATGCTTGAAATAGAGGATACGGTAAGAGTAGACCCTGAAAAGTTCGGTATGGGACTCGAGGAATCTGTATACGAGTCACTCAAGGAAAAGTATGAGGGTGTGCTCGAGAAGGACATAGGATTCATACTATCAATAGAGAAGGTAGTGGATGTAGGAGAAGGAAAGGTGCTGCCCGAAGACGGTGCTGCCTACTACCCCGTGAGCTTTGAGATGCTTGCATTTGAGCCACAGGAACATGAAGTTGTAATAGGTGAGGTAGTGGATGTTACCGAGTTCGGTGGGTTCGTCAGAATAGGTCCTATAGATGCGTTAATACACGTTTCGCAGATAATGGACGACTATGTAAACTACGACGAGAAGAACGACGTCCTGGAAGGCAAGGAAACCGGAAAGAGGTTGAAAAACGGCGACCTGGTAAGATCAAGGATAATTTCGGTCTCTTACTCCGAGGACAACAAGGTAGGCCTTACAATGAAACAACCCAGGCTTGGTGCACTGAAGTGGCTCGAGGACGATGACGAAGAAGAGGAATAAATTTAAGTGTTAAATCTTTAAGGTTCTGTGATTGGAATGGCAAAGAGAGAAAAAGCATGCAAAGAATGTAGAAGACTTGTACAAGGAAGAGAGTGTCCAGCATGTAAAACAACGGATCTAACAAAGAACTGGGAAGGCATGGCGATCATAGTAAACCCAGAGTCAGAACTTGCAGAAACCCTAAACATAAAAACACCAGGCAAGTATGCAATAAAGATGAGGTGAGAGAATGGATATAACTATAGAAAAAAGGAGAAGGAATCCTCTGCTCGACCAAGTTGGGCTAGAGGGAACTGTAGATCACAGTGGAAATGCAACTCCTTCATCGGACTCTTTGAAGGAAGCTTTATCAGATGAACTGGGAACGGACAAGGAAGATATAAAGATAGTTAAGATATTTACATTCGATGGTATGCAAAAAAGTAGGTTCTGGGCAAAGGAGATTGGCGGAACGGTTGACGCAGAGGAAAAGGAAGAGACAGCAGAAACTAAAGATGAAGGGGCGGAAGAAGACGACCAAGATATTTCCGAAGTTCTCTCTGGAAGTATATCCGATGCAAAGGAAAGGATAGAGGAGATGGACGACCCGGACTTTGAACTGCTTCTTGAGGTAGAGCAGGAAAACAAGGACAGAAAAGGGATGAAGAAGTTCTTGAAGGACAAAATAGGTGAATGACATGGGCAAACACAAGAATGTAAAGATATGGGAAAAGTACGATGTCGAGGGCGATGAAGCGAAGAGGAAGGGTAGATCATGTCCTCGGTGTGGCGATGGTGTATTTCTAGCCGAACACGACGACAGACTGACATGTGGAAGATGTGGATTTTCTGAGTTCAAGGAAAGCGAGTAGACTTTCTGGTCAGTCGGATAAGTTCTCAAACAAGCTCTCTAAGGAGTTTTTTATATCAAAAGAGGGATGAATATAAGAGCTGTCATCGCAACCAGCTTTATCAGGACATTCAGGGAGGGACCTGACGTATCCTTCATCGGATCACCTACTGTGTCGCCCACAACTGATGCCTTGTGAGCCTCTGAACCTTTTCCTCCGAGGTTGCCCTCCTCTATATACTTCTTTGCGTTGTCCCACGCACCACCGGCGTTGGCCATTGTCACAGCAAGTAAAAACCCTGTTGATATATTACCAGCCAACATGCCTGCAAGGGCATCAGTTCCAAGAACAAGACCTACGACTATAGGCGATAGTATAGCCAGTGCTCCGGGGATAACCATTTCCCTCAAAGCAGAGTCCGTCGATATCTGTATACACCGAGAGTAGTCGGGTTTCTCCTCTCCAGAAAGTATATCCATCTCCTCGAACTGCCTTCTTATTTCGTCTATCATGATACTGGCACTTTTACCAACAGAACGCATCGTCAGTGCAGAAAACACAAAGGGAAGAAGGGCACCTATGAACAGCCCTGTTACTATCATTGGATCCGTTAGTGCAACGTCAACTGATTCAAGTCCCACTTCCTGTGTGTAGGCTACAAAAAGCGTCAGTGAAGCAAGGGCCGCAGAACCTATTGCAAATCCTTTCCCCATGGCTGCTGTCGTGTTGCCTATTGAGTCCAGAGCTTCCGCACGTTTTCTTACCTTCTCTCCCATTCCTGCCATTTCTGCTATCCCGCCGGCATTGTCTGCGACCGGTCCATAACAGTCCGTTGCCAGGGTTATGCCCAGGGTCGATAGCATCCCCACCGATGCTATACCTATCCCGTAGAGACCCGCAAAATGGTACGAAAGCACCATTGCAGCACAGACTGTGAGCATTGGAACCAGGGTCGACATCATCCCCGTGGAGAGACCGGCTATTATATTAGTGGCTGCTCCGCCGGTGGACTCCTCGGCTATTTCTCTTGTTGGCTTATGTTCACTGGCAGTATAATATTCTGTAACAAGTCCTATTACTATGCCCGCCAGGAGTCCAAATACCACTGAATAAAAAACACCTATACCTATGTTAGGAAAAAGGTATTCCATGCCGAGAAAAATGAAAAGAACTGACAGTGCAGAGGCACTGAATGTTCCCCTGTTTAGAGCCCAGTGAAGGTTGTCCTCTCCCCCGACCAAGAAGTATCCTATTATTGAAGCAGCGATTCCTGCGGCTCCTACAAATACAGGAAGTAATACAGCTCCGGTTGCTTCTATGGTCAAAACGCCTATTGCCATGGTAGCAATGATGGCTTCGGCGTAGGACTCGAAGAGGTCTGCACCCATGGCAGCAACATCACCGACGTTATCACCTACATTGTCCGCCACAACACCTGGGTTCCTTGGATCATCCTCAGGTATATTTTCCTCGATCTTACCAACGAGGTCTGCTCCAATATCAGCCGTTTTAGTATATATACCACCACCGACACGCGCAAACAGTGCCACTGTGGATGCACCAAATGCAAATCCAAAAAGTATCCCAGGCTCCGGGAATAGCATATAAAGGCCGACTATACCCAGAAGACCGAAGCCCACAACGGACATTCCCATGACCGTACCGGAGGAAAATGCAACTCTGAGACCTTCGCCCAGGCTGCCTTTGACGGCTTCAGAGGTACGGGAGTTTGAGCCTGTCGCCGTGGACATTCCTATAACGCCTGCCAGGGAACTGAGAAAGGCTCCTATGGCGAATGTAAAGGCTGTACTGGGACCAACAAAATACACAAGAACAATGGCTATCAGTACAACAACAACTGCGAGGTATTTCAGTTCCTGGCCCATAAATGTTCTGGCTCCCTCGCGTATGTGATCCGACATCTCCCTCGCCTTCTCGGATCCTCTGTCCTTCTTTCTTATACCCAGTGCCAGTGCTCCTGCAAAAACAAGGGCTGCTATCGATACTAAAGATATGAAGTATAGTAGATGCATTCTACCAGTGAAACCTAGGCCTTCTAGCTTTTTAAGTTTTTAATCCAGGGTCGACCACAGTTACATTAAAAAGATCTGGTTCAAATAATGCCATTGGATACTATGATATGCCTTGGAATAGAGAGCACAGCACATACCTTCGGCGTTGGAATTATGGACGGAGAGGAGGTGCTTTCCAACGTCACCGATATGTACATCCCCTCAAAGGGTGGAATACACCCAAGGGAGGCAGCTGAGCACCATTCCAAGGTCTGTGATAAGGTGCTTGATAGGGCCCTGGAGGAGGCAGGAATAGGAAAGGAGGAAATAGATCTCGTGGCCTTTTCAAGGGGACCGGGCATGCCGCCATGCCTACGGACAGGCGCTGTCTTTGCACGGTCCCTGGCACTGTCCCTGGACGTCCCTATAGTGGGTGTAAACCACTGCATTGCACATATAGAGATAGGAAAACTGAAAACGGGAGCTGAGGATCCAGTGACGCTCTACGTTTCAGGAGGAAACACACAGGTTATAGCACTTTCCAAGGGCAAGTACCGTGTCTTCGGGGAGGTCCTTGATACACCAGTAGGAAATGCACTGGACAAGTTCGGTAGAGAGGCAGGCCTAGAGCATCCCGGTGGACCAAAGGTAGAGAAACTTGCAAGCAGAGGATCAAAATATATAGAGCTACCGTACTCCGTAAAAGGCATGGACATGTCCTTCTCCGGACTCATGACAGAAGCGGTGAGAAAACTCGACAGTGAAAAAAAGGAGGACGTTTGTTACTCCCTACAGGAAACTATGTTCGCGATGTTAACCGAGGCCGTGGAGAGAGCTATGGCACATGCTGGTAAAAATGAGGTGCTTCTTACAGGTGGCGTAGCAGCTAACAGACGGCTTCAAGAAATGCTGGAAACCATGTGCAGGGAACGTAACGCAGAGTTCTACACAGTTCCCCATGAACTGGCGGGCGACAACGGCACTATGATGGCCTGGCTGGGAATACTGAAGTACAGATCCACTGGAGCAGACGACCTCGAGGAAACTGGATTTATACAGAACTGGAGAACAGATGAAGTAGATGTGACATGGACCGAGTAAGATTTATTAACTGCTGCACATAAACTTCTCGTGGTGACAAGGATGATTATGGATTACATGAAAAACCCAGTTGGGGCGATAAAAAACTTTAAGGAAAAATCAGGAACAGAACTTATGCAGGGATCTCTTACAATGATATTCGTCGCCTCAATCATCTTTGCAGTTAACACCGTGATCGGTCTTATGATGCTGGAGGCAATGCCTCTTCAGATAACCGGCCCCGAGATTCTAGTATCCGTACTTGAGATGGGCACAGCAAACATGGCTGCAGGAGTCTTTTCTGTAGTTCTGCTTGGTGGACTGTTCTTCGGCTTTGTCACAAAGGTCGTGATGAACGTTCTCGGTGGTGATGGTGAATACTGGAGTGGTCTTGCGACGGTATCATGTCCTGCACTCTCGGTAAGCATAGGCGTGCTGCTTGCAATGGTTTTCAGCCATGTACCAACATTAGGACCGGTGCTGGCATTTCTATTTGTAGCAGTATTCCTGGCACTGGGATATGCCTCCATGTTTAGGCTTGCAAAGGATATGTTTGACGTAGGGATGATAGAGGCCTTCGTGGGAGTTATGGTAATACTCGCAGTGGGTCTTGTAGCGATTTATGGAGGACTTCTCACAACACCGGAAGGAATAATGGCAGTACTACCGGCACCATGAAACTGCAGAGCAGAGGACTTAGTGAACCCGATGTAGGTACCGTTAGGTTTCGGTGGCGTGTAGAAACCAGCATGTCTACCCCGATCCTTCGAAAGATTTAAAAGCTTAGAGGCTGAAGGAATGTTAGTCCTGGTGAAAAAATGGGAATGTACAAATACGTAAAGGAAAACTGGAAGAAGCCCGACGCAGTGGTAAAGAAGAGGCTAAAGAGATGGAGAAAGGAAGGGGCTACCAAGAAGATCAAGAGGCCCACAAGGATAGACAGAGCCAGAGAACTGGGTTACAAGTCCAAACAAGGCGTAGTGGTTGCCAGAACCAGGGTCAAAAAGGGAACGCGTAAAAAAAGAAAGATATCCGGCGGGAGAAGATCTGCCAGATCTGGTAAAAAATATCCACGTGACAAGTCCAAACAGAGAGTAGCAGAGGAGAGGACTACGAAGAAGTTTCCAAATCTAAGGGTACTGGGATCATACTGGGTGGGTGAAGACGGGAAACACAAATGGTTTGAGGTAATACTTGTAGACCCCGAACACGAAGCCATAAAGAATGACAAGGACCTCAAGTGGATATGCAAAGACAAGGAAAAGGACCGTGCACTGAGATAGACCTAATACTTTATTTCAAAGACAGTGAGGTTTCTGGGTTCTTCTTCGTTAACTTTCAGGTTATCTACGGATGCTGTTTCTGGTCCCCTTTTGCACCACTCTACAATCCTATCAACATCTTCCGGACTTCCTTCGAAGACCGCCTCAACCCTCCCATCATCGAGGTTTCTAACCCAACCTGATATACCAAGCTCGCTCGCCTTATTCATAGTACTCGCGCGGAAACCAACTCCCTGGACCTTCCCTGACACAAAAACATGGTTTCTGATAGACATGGATAAACTAAGTATCTTTCCGCTTAAGTCTTTTCCGCAGTTTTATAAGAAACGTAGCCAATATTTACCACAGGAGGCGCTTTTATGGAATTCTACGACCTGTACGTTCCTGCAGAAAAGCCCGAGGAAGTGGTGGAAACAGCCAAAGAATTTGGATTCTCTGGAATTGCGGTTACGCATGAATACACACACAAGGAAGGACTAAACAGTT
>PUKU01000070.1 GCA_003550625.1 Candidatus Aenigmatarchaeota archaeon | reverse complement strand
TGCTTCATCTACTATCTTCCTTACATCGTGTATGGCCTGGTATTCTGGGTTGGTTACCACGAGAATCCGGTCCGATACGTTTAGACTGCTGTAAAATCCACGGTTGAAACCAGGCGGTGCGTCTATTATGGTTCTATCTGCAAAACCGGAGAATCTATCTAACATCCTACCTATACTTTCCTCTGAAACTTCATCGTCCGTCAGATGTAGAGAAGAAGGTACGAACATAAGTCCAGAGTCGTGTACGTTCACAGCCTTGAGTTCGTTTATATCTCCACGTAGATAGTCCTCTATTGTGTGGTTGTCAGGCGTGTGTCCGAGCTGGAGTGCCAGGTTGGGCGAGTCCAGATCTGTGTCCAGACATACTACCTGTTCACCGAGGCTCTGAAGAGCCAGAGAAAGGTTTGCAGCTGTAAATGTTTTTCCCGTTCCACCTTTACCAGAAACTATCGATATTACCTCGGTCATATGACCCCCGGATACTGTTAATTGTGTGTTTCATGGTATAAAAACATTTGACTCCTTTATAAAACCTTTTTAAATACCCTTTAACAATATGTAAAGTGCTGGTTTAAAAAACCGGGTGAATTCTAGATGGTTGATGAACTGAAAATAGAGAACGTTGTCGCATCCGCGACTTTGAGTGCTAAGATTCCACTCAATCAGGTAGTTGCACACCTTCCGGGTACGGAGTACGAACCCGAACAGTTTCCGGGTCTGGTGTACAGGATGAAGGATCCGAAGGCAGCTGCACTGATTTTCAACTCAGGGAAGATAGTTTGCACAGGAGCAAACTCGCCTGAGGGCGCAAAGGAAGCGATAGACAAAGTTTTGGAGGGTGTACAGAAGGCAGGTGTCGATGTCGACGAAGTAACGGATATAAAGATCCAGAACATCGTAGCTTCGGCGCAGCTTGATGGCAAACTCCGTCTCAATGAGATAGCCTTTACACTTCGAAATGCGGAGTACGAGCCCGAACAGTTTCCGGGTCTGGTGTACCGCATAGAAGAACCTGAAGCGGCCTTTCTTCTCTTTGGTTCAGGAAAGGTTGTTTGTACCGGAGGACGTTCTATAGAGGACGTGGAAAAGGCTGTGGAAAAGGTAGAAGAGGACCTCAGAGAGATAGACGCCCTCTAAATCCCCTACTCTTTTTATTTTTATTTTGGAGGTCTGTAGTGTTATTTTTATAAACTCACAGAGATAACTATGGACTAATGAGGATCGTTCTTGATATAGAGAAACATCATGTGATAGTACTTCTCATGGCAGCAGTTATGTTGTCAGCAACAGGAATAGTTATGGCAACACCTCGAGAGCTTGAGGGATCGGAACCTGCGCCCACAGGAAATCCTGATGTCGTCCAAGGTCATCCCGTCTACGAGGTAGATCTCAGCGCGGGTGCTGAACAGGAACTGGATATGAACGAAAATAGGATAATCAATCTACAGACACCGTCTGCTGATCAGGATGCTGTAACCAAAGCCTATATGGACGGAGAAGTTGGTGATATTGAGGACAGTTATGTGGAAAAATGGGAGGTATGGGACAGTGATTTTTTGATAAAAGCAGAAAGCGGAGATATAGGATTTGGTTCCGATGGGATAGCTGACTGGGGCGATGCCGATATGAATTTTAGAGTACATTCTGAACGGGCGACTTGGTATGCAGATCAAAATCGTGTTGAAGAAGGATGGCAGTTCCGTATACATGATGATGGTTCAGACTTTACTACTAAATTTAGAGTGAATTCAGACGGTGATGTAATAATTCCAGAAGGGGAACTGGATATGAGCTGGAGCAATATAGTTCGTGTTGCTTGGCCAGAGCATCCTGAAGATGCAGCTACCAAAGCCTATGTTGATCATGTCTGCGACGATGACAATGACGATGACAATGACGATGACAATGACGATGACGACTGGGTGTTTTATCCATGTGATACCCATGGTGATTGTGAGTCGGCGTTCGGTGATGACTATCCATACTGTGTCTGTGATAATCCTTCGTTGTGTTCTCGAAGCACAGATGTTAAGTGTCCTCAGTGAATGCATAATAGAATTCTTTGTTACAAGAAACACTGGGATTGTATTTCTACTTGTCTTTGATTAGTTTGCCTATCCTGGGTTAAATTTAAGTAGAGTTGGGGATTATTTACTACGGGGTTTGTTGGGTATGATAGAAGAGCTGGAAGAATTCTTTAGGAAGTTCTACGAGGACGAGATGCTGGAGGCTGTCAGGGAGGACAGGGACTATATACTCGTAGATTTCAAGGAGCTTGATAAGTACGCAGGACACGAGCTCACGGAAGAGCTTCTGGAGAACCCCAAAAACTTTTTTGATTCTGCCCGGAATGCAGTTGGTGGGATAGATCTTGGAACAGACAAGGACATCGATCTCAATGTACGTGTAGAGAACATTCCGGACGATGAGAAGGTAAGGATAAAGGACCTGAGAAGCAAACACCTGGGTAAGTTTGTCAAGATAGAGGGAACGGTAAATAGGGCTTCCGAGGTTAAGCCAGAGCTGGAGGTCGTTATATTCGAATGTCCTGACTGTGGCGAGAAGATTGAAATACCACAGCTCAAAAAAAGGATGTCGTATCCATCACGTTGTGATTGTGGAAGAAAACGTGGTTTCAACCAGGTCGATAGGGAGCTCAGTGATGCCAGATGGATCCATGTCGAAGATCTCTTCGAGAAGGTCTCTGGAGAGAAGCCGGGTGAAGTTTCTGTATACCTGAAGGACGGACTGACAACTCCTAAGATGCAAAGAAGGACCGATCCGGGTACGAGGCTGGAGATAACTGGTGTGGTTAGAGAGATGCCGAAACGTATCCAAGGTAAAAAGACCAGACAGTTGGATATGTTCATTGAGGCTAACTGGGCAAGTCCAATGGAAACTACATTCGAGGAGATGGAAGTTTCCGAGGAGGAGGAAGAGAAGATACGTGAGCTTGCAGAGGACGATAACATATACGAGAAGCTTGTAAAGTCCCTTGCTCCTTCGATGTATGGTCTAGATGTGGAAAAGGAGTCTATAGTTCTGCAGCTTTTTGGTGGGGTTCCACATAGGCTACCAGACGGAACAAGGATACGTGGTGATATACACATACTTTTTGTGGGTGATCCGAGTGCAGGAAAGACACAGCTTCTGAAGCTGGCGGCCGATATGCTACCGAGAGGAAAGTATGCCTCTGGTAAGGGAACGAGCTCGGCGGGTCTTACCGCTACAGTTGTCAGGGACGAGGAGTTCATGGGTGGATGGGTTCTGGAAGCCGGTGCTCTTGTGCTGGCTAACAAGGGTGTTCTGTGTATCGACGAGTTCGATAAGATGTCAAAGGAGGATCAGGTGAACCTACATGAGGCTATGTCTACCCAGACGGTTTCGATTAGCAAAGCAACTATACAGGCCACGCTTCCTGCCCAGACTTCTATAATAGGTGGTGCTAATCCCAAGTTCTCGCGTTTCGATCCATATAGACCTATAGCGGAGCAGATAGACATACCTGATACGATACTCTCCCGTTTCGATGTGAAGTTCGTACTAAGGGACGTGCCTGATAAGGAGAGGGACGAGAATATTGTTGACCATATAATAAACTCCCGCATGGGAGGCGATGAGGCAGAGCCGCTTATAGATATAGATTTTTTGAAGAAGTATATATCCTATGCAAGGAGGAACTGTCGACCTAGGTTGTCTAGGAAGGCCGCGTCAGTTCTCAAGAACTTCTACGTTGATCTAAGGAGCAGATACGTGGACACGGACAGTGACACCGTTCCTATAACACTAAGGCAGTACGAGGCTCTCCAAAGACTTGCGCAGGCATCGGCAAAGGTAAGGCTGGATGAGGAAGTTCGTAAGAAGGATGCTCAGAGGGCAATAAAGATAATGAAACACTCCATAAAGCAGCTTGGCATGGACCCAGAAACCAGGGAGATAGATATAGACAGAGCCGAAGGAGGAACCCCGGCATCGGAGAGATCCAAGATGAGTAGGGTAATGGACGTACTGGATAGTCTGGAGGAAGATCTCGGTAAGAATATACCTGAGGAGGATCTGCTATCGGCTCTGGAAGAGCAAGGTTTAAGTAAACCAGAAAAGTTAATACAAGAGATGAAGAACAAGGGCATGATTTTTGAACCACGCCCCGGACACGTTCAGAAGGTTTGATAATATGAGCAAAAAAGAGAACGACGAGGAAGGTTTTTTCAGTGATTCATTTTCAGTGCTGTTCAACCCACATAAGTTTGTATTTGATTTCAAGCAGTCCACTCCGAAGGTAAGTACAAAGAAGGACGGTAGAAAGGTCGAGTCCGTTGTGTGGCACAGACCTATTATAGTTGATCCGATACTGGCGAAGAAGATGTTAACGGTACTTCAGAAGAATGTCGAGAAGTACGAAGACAGGTTCGGTGAGATAGAAATCAATGGAAAGGAACAGAAGGATGATGTCGAGGCCGATGAGGCCGACGAACCAACTTACATAGGTTGATGAACATGGATGGAAAACAGAAAAGGCTTACATCAAGACGAGCTCTCGTGGAAGATATAGTCAGTGGTAGTTATTTCAGAAGAGAGGGCTTTCAGAGCAACTACCTTGTAACCCAGCGTGGTCAGCGCTTGAGCAGGGTTAAGATTGTAGGCACGGTGGTTACGAAGTTTGTAAACGAAGGCGAGACATACGCCTTTCTAGTTATTGACGACGGGACCGAAACTGTTAGAGCCAAGTTCTTCCAGGATCTCGAGAACTACGAGAAGGTGGAGGAAGGCGATCTTGTTCTTGTTATAGGCAAGGTTCAGGAGTACGAAGGTGAGATCTACGTAAATCCGGAAGTTGTAAGAAAGGTCGAGGATAAAAATATGCTAAGCTTAAATCTTGCTGAGATCGCCAGAGAGCTGAAAGGTCTCGAGGAGGACAAAAAGCGTCTCGAGGAACTCAGGGAGGAGAAGCCGGATAGCCATGATGAAATATTTGCAGAAGAGGTTGGAATTGAAAGGGCTGAAGCAATCTTAAAGTCTGAGGACCTCGATGGTAGTGACCTCGAGGAAGAGTCAGATGATGAGGATACAGGAGAACTGAGAAAGGAGATACTTGAATCTATAGATAAAATAGACGAAGGAGAGGGTGCTTCGTACCAGGAGATAATCGAGGACGTCGATGCAAGCGAAAACGACATAGATAGCGTTATAAACGATCTTCTTACAGATGGTACATGTTTTGAACCCCGGCCAGGTAAAATAAAGAAGCTCTGAACCCGGGAAACCTTTAAAGCTGTTGGTATTTACTAGGTTGTTGGGATATCTATGGACTACGATGAACTTTACAGTAGGGCGAAGGAAAGGATTTCCGAATCCGTCGATGGCAAGAGATTCGAAGTTCCAGACCCGGATATAATGAAACAGGGAGAAAAGACTATAATAAAAAACTTCTCCAAGATATCGGACAAACTTAGAAGGGATGGGGAACATATGATGAACTTTCTACGCAGAGAGCTGGGTGTCCCTGGGAGGTTGGATGGATCCAGGGCTGAGTTCCAGGGAGATATGACAGAAAGAAAGATTACCGAGAAGATAAACCAGTATGTTGATGGATACGTTATATGTTCTGCCTGTGGAAAGGCAGATACAGATCTTGTTGAAGAGGACAGGATATTAAAGATGAAGTGTGATGCGTGCGGCACAAAACAAGCGGTGAAGCAGTTTTAGATAATAAAAAAGTGTTTCAAATGTTTTACCATAGGTTTTCCAAAAGTGAAGGTCATAAGGTTCTTGCAGTCTGTGATGAGGATATTTTGGGGGAGGTAATTGAAGACGGTGATATATTATTCGAGGTAAAGAAAAGTTTCTACGGCGGTGATCTTATAGCCAGAGACGATCTTGTAGAGATGGCAGAGAAGAGTACTGTTATAAACGCCGTCGGAAATGAAGTGGTTGACCTCCTAGTCGAAAATAATTTCTTTGATGGGAACAAAGTTCTTTTTATAGATGATGTTAAACATGCTCAGTTCGTTAAGATTTAGTGGATTTGGGAGAAAGGGTCAGTTTTTCATTATATCAATAATTATAATATTCATTTCTCTGATGGGTATATCCACGATGATAGATGCTTATGGGGACATAGGCCTCGTGGATGTCCATATGTATCAAGAGGACGGAATCCTTAGAAATGTAGTTGAAGGAATAGAAAAGACTGCAGAGCAAAGTGAATGCGGTCCCAATGAACAGCCAAGAAAGCGTAACCTAAAGGAGTTTGAGAAATATGCAAGGGATGATATTCTTTTCAGAGATATGTACTTGGATGTGGAATACGTGGAGTTTTGTCCCAATTTGATTGCATATGTTGAGTTAGAGTCAAGTGACTTCTTTCTGAATAAAACAGTATCCGTTTGACCTGGGTAAGTCTGGTTCATCAGAACTTCTTTATACAGTCCAGCTCTTTCTCTGTGAGATCGAAAAGATCTCCAAGTTCCTCCTCTACATCGCCTTTGTTCCTGATCAACCATTTGAAAAGCGGTATGTACTCCAGCTTCATCGTCGATGGGGATACATGCAGTTCGTTCCCTATTTTTCCATAGATCTCATCCATCATTCTTCTACTGGCCTTGCTCCGTCCGTATCTCTTTAGTCGCTGTGGTGGTTGGTATCTGGTAAATCCACTGTACTTTTCATCCTTTGCCAGAGCCACCCCTGCAGACATTAGTCCTATGTAGTATTTCATCAGAGACCAGTTCTGCCTTCTTCTTATTCGAGCTTTGAATAGACTTGCTTTGGACATCTCGTCGAAGGCCTTTGCTACGTCCTCTTGTTTCTTGTATTCTTTTGGTATGTTCTGTTCTATCCACCAGAAAAGTTCGTCGGGATCCTTATCAGAGTCCCCGGCCAGATTCTTTGCGGTCTTCGCTGTCCTTGTTTTGAATATGACCTTCAGAACCTCGAATATCTCCTTTTCTCTGCTTCTGAATCCGAGTGCTTCGAGATCTTCTTTCAGTATACTATCCTGTCCTCTTCCGATAGCCTCCAGATCATTTATCGCGGAACGCATATCTCCTGCATTCTTTCTGGCTATTCTTTTGAGGACACTTCGTTCTGCTTCCACACCTTCCTCGGAGCATATTTTGGATAGGAATGCGGTCATTGATGAGAGATGGACCTTACCGAAGTCGACCATCTCACAGTACCTGCGCATGCTACGTAGTTTACTTTCATATGGATCGTTTGCTGTCAGAACTACAGGGAATTTGGATTCCTTTACTGTTTTTATTATTGCTGATACTCCACCGCGGTCCTTGTTTCCGGATAGACCGTCTACTTCATCTATCAGTATTATCTTGTTTCTGTTTGTTAGGCTCATCTGCTTAGAGGCCGACCCAGCTAAACTCTCTATTTGGTGCTTGTTTCTGTCGTCCGAAGCATTAAGTTCAAAGAGTTCGAGGTTTTTGTCGTTTGCCAGGGCATACACAGAGGTAGTTTTTCCACTTCCAGGTGGTCCGTGTAGAAAGAGAGCCTTGTCGCCGTAGCTCCAACCATTGTACCATCTCTTTAGCATTTCAATCTGCTTCTTTTGCCCTGCAAAGTCTTCTAAGCTTTTGGGTTTGTACTTATCGGCCCATAACATATTTTAAGATTATCGACAAAACTATTAAACCTTCTGTACGTTTGCCAGAATATTTTCGGAGAGGTATTTTATTGGAAGTCTGTG
>PUKU01000054.1 GCA_003550625.1 Candidatus Aenigmatarchaeota archaeon | reverse complement strand
GTCCTTGAAGGTGCTGTTGTAATATCTACACCTTTCCTCCTCCCTGAGTGTTTTGCAGTAGTTCTGAAAATCAGAGGAGGTCATATCCTTTATACCATCTGCACTACAGAGCCAGCGTTTTCCTATCACATCAGCAACGGTTATCTCTATACCATGCCTATTCATTATTTCCTTTACAGTATCTATGGCCATTGTGTGCTGTGAATGTTTTGGTGTCAGAAAGAAGACCGTCTTGTTGTTTTTTATAGCATACTCCAGTGAGGGAGAAAGACTGGCTGCAGTCTTACCGAGACCAGATGGAGCATGGGCAACAAGGTTCATACCATTTTGAAGGACCTTGGCCACGTCCTCCACTAGTTTGTCCTGTCCCGAGCGTATGCTCTCGAAGGGAAAAAGTTTCGGAACCATGGAGAAGTTAAGTGAACTCGTACCTAATAAATGCTTCAGTGGAACTCATTTTCAAACTCTTTTTCGATAAGCTCCGGTTCCTCCTCCACGAGATGCACTACCTCGAAGCCGGGCACGCCCGGAACCTTCTTTATTAGGTATTCTGCACCACACTCACAGTCTATCATCATGCTTTCTTCTTCGTTCCCATCTATCTCTGGCTCGACCTCCTCTGTAAAGTTATCAGGGGTTGCTATATCTTCTTCGAACTCCCCTATCAGTTCTTCCTCGGGATCAGTTTCCATTGGGCCATCGGGATCGAACTCAAACTCTATCGTTTCTTCACAGATCAAACAGTCGAAACTGTTATCCTCCACCTCAAAGATCTTTCCTTCCGGAACCATATCCTCCATAACTATCACTGGGTCATAATACTTAGAGGTGCTTTTTAAACTTTCCCTCATTTTTTTATTTAAAGTAGACGAAAGATACCCACATGGAAGTAACAGTACTCTTTTTAGTCATAGCATCGGTGATGGCCATAGGCTTTGTTGGAAACTATTTTTTCAAGAAAACAAAGGTTCCGGACATACTGTTCCTTTTGATTTTAGGTGTGGTTCTGGGCCCCGTTCTGGGAATATTCCGTAGAGACATGTTTCTTCGGATAAGCCCCTACATATCGGCCCTTGCTCTGCTGATGATACTGTTCGATGCCGGACTCAAGCTTAAGATGAAGGAAGTGCTCGAGGAGGTCCACAGGGGCATACTTCTATCCGCACTTGGATTTGTCTTTTCCGCCTCGGCCGTTGGTATTGTATCATATTATACTCTGGGAACCTGTATAGCAACATCGTTTCTGCTTGGGTCAATAGTAGGCGGTGTATCATCTGCCATAGTAATTCCAGTGGTTTCCGGACTGGAAGAGTTCGGGAAGGGACCCAGGCTCACACTCGATATAGAGTCCGTTATCACGGATCCGCTCTGTATAATCGTCGCCCTCTTTATCATGGATATGATGGTAGGCGGTGCATCAGGAGCTGAGGTTTTCACCACAGAAGGACTGGCCAGGGTGGTTTCAATCTTTTCGGTTTCAATCGTGGTGGGGATAGTATCGGGTATCGTATGGCTTATGATACTGAGACATTTGAGAAGGGAAGAATACAGCTACATGCTAACCCTTGCCTTTCTTTTCTTTGTCTACGCAGGAACACACATACTCGGAGGACATGGAGCTGTTGCAGCCTTTGTGGTAGGTCTGGTTATTGGAAATCCAAGAAGCATAGAAAAACTACTCGACTTTGAGGACGAGTACCCTGGACTCGAAAAAAGATCGAAGGATATACAGTCGTACATATCGCTGTTTGTAAAGACATTTTTCTTCGTGATACTAGGAATAATAATAACCTTCGACAATCCAATGCTTTTCGCATACGGTGGAATTTTGGTCCTGATTATTCTGGCAACACGGTCTCTGGCAGTTAAAATAATCTCAACAGGAAGTGACTTCAGTATAGCAGAGAAAGGAATAATGACCTTCATGTCTCCGCGGGGTCTGGCAGCCGCAGTCTTGGCATCAGCACCTGCGATTGAATATGGAATCCCTGGAACAGAGATCTTTCCGGAGATTGTCTTCTCTGTTATACTGGGAACCTCCATTGTAACAACCATAGGTGTTGTATATGTTGAAAAAGGAATGAAGGCAACGGAAGAAGTACTTGAAGAGAATCTTATAGATAAGTAATACTGGCCTTCCAAAACCTACTGAAGGCTCTCTGAAGATCATTCTTTGTTTCTATGCCCGATATATCTATATTTCTTCTGAATGTTCTGCGTTCGTCAGCAAAGTCGCTGTCTTCAAACAGGGCCACCAGATCCTCTGATCCACAGACCGATACCTCTACATCTTCTGGTATCACTTTTTTGGCAGCATCCACAACCTTCTCGACATGTTTCTTAACCTCCTCCATCCTCCCTCTTTCAAACCGACCCTGGCTAAAACCTCCCTTCTTGTGCTTACCCTTGATACTGCTCCTAACTATCTCCATATCCTTTATCTCCCGCGAGAAGAGAGCTGCCGAAGAACCACCGGCAGAAAGATATACGAAGCCCACATCCTGTTCAATGAGCTCCTGGAGACGGTCTGTTTCAAACTTCTTTCCTTTTTTCCACGAGTCCTTCCTCACAGGAACAGGAGGCTTTAAGAGCAGGCTGAAGAGGTCTTCACAGTGGAAAAGAACCTTGCCTGTTTCGGAACTCTCCTCCTTCAGTCTACGTAGCTGGTTAAGTGTTAGGTTTGTCTGGATAAGTCCCTCTGCGTCCAGATCCTCCACTGACGTTTCCTTCGGTAGAAATACGGTAAACAGGTCATCGTCTTTGCTCTCGATGCTTCCTATCTTTTCAAGAATACTCCCAAGGCGTTCTCTGGGAACTTCGTCTGTTTTTTTATCCGATATCGACGTACTGCTTAGAAACTCTTTCTTCTTAATTTCATCCTGCAGAGACTCTATTCTGTCCTGTTTTTTCTTTATCTCCCTATCAAGCTGCTGCTTTCTGGTTATGGCCTCCTTGGCCCTGTTTTGCTCCTTGTCAGCCTTTATTCTCAGTTCCTCCTTTTCCTTCTCGAGACCTTCCACCCGTTCCTGAAGAAAACTGATTCTTTCCTTCAAACTCTGTCTTCCAAATATCTTATCTGTCAGAGACATATCTACCCCTCTTTCCAATATCATCCACCCTTTTCATCACCTCATCGGAGCTCCTACATCGTTTGGAATATCCTTCGGTTATACATTTCCACATCCCGTCCCTGTATTCGGGGTGGGTACTTTCCAGAACCTCCCATAGAAGGTACAGATCGACTGCCTTATCTTCTACACTATCTGAAAAGGACCCGAGTCCAAAATCTATAAAGTACAGCTCATCGTCCTCGACTATCATATTGGATGTTGTAAGATCACCATGGACTATACCGCGGTTGTGAAGCTTTGCTATATAGTCACCTATTTCAAGTGCAAGTGCCCGCCTTTTCTCTCCACCGTAGCGAGGGAGGAGATCCCGTACCCTTTCGCCGTCCAGAAACTCGACCTCGAGGACGTTTTCGGTTCTATCGTAAACCTGTGGCGTTGGTACACCGACACGCCGGGCCTCGGAAAGCAGTCTCGCCTCCTCCTTGGTTCTCTCCTTTCTAAGCCTGGTATCCAGCTCCTCGATCCTGTAGCTCTTCTTCAGCCTCTCCTTGACCACACAGTAGCCGTCCATGAACTTCTCCTTTCTCAGAACGGCTTCGGCTCCTCTTCCTATAATTTCAGGCATAGTATCACAAGGAAAAAATAGCTATCTACTCTTAAATAGATTTTCGGATGGACTGTGCTGTAACTTTTTTATCGATTGAAAAACAATATATCTGTATGCCAAGGGAAAAAATAGGTTCCGTAGAACACTACTTTACGGACATATCCGTTGGAATTATAGATCTGGATGGAAAACTAACTGTGGGTGACAGGATACATTTCATAGGTTCCACAACAGACTTTGAACAGACCGTTAAATCTATGCAGATAGACCACGAAGATGTGGAGGAGGCAAACAGAGGGGATGTTATAGGCATGAAGGTAAAGGACCGTGTTAGAGAAGGAGACGATGTACTTAAGATAGTGGACTGATATCTCTGAACCAAAGAACATGTGTAAGTTCCTCGCATCGGTCTACCGAAGCTCCTGTCCGATGGCTCCGCCTACCGATATCCAAAGAAACCCACCTACTATGAGTAATACGGAGGCAAGGACCAGAGCACTGTAGTAACGGAAGTCTGTGGCTCCTATTATACTTCTATCGGCAGCGCTCACTATCCGGACGCCTGCAAAGAGCAAGGCCGACCCTATCAGCCAGAGTAAAACGGCTCTCTGTTCGGAAACCATGTTCTATAATGGGTGGTAAAAATTTATTAGCTTTGGAACCATGTAGTGCCTAAAACCGGACCGAAAACCCTTTAAAGTTCTGGGATAAAACTTAGGCTGACAGGGATAGGCCGGGTGGCTAGGGGTCACCTCCAGTCCAAGTCCTCTACAGGACGGCCGAAAAGCCGGACAGGTGGTTCCGGCTGGGGAAGCCCTGTCTTCCAACGTAGACGTCCTGTCCTCCGGGATGTATTCCACTGTGAAACGGGTCAGGCCCTGACGGGAGCAGCCCTAAGCTGTGGGCTACATGTTCGGGGGGTCGCAGGATCGAGGAGGAAGGCAGGTAAACTTTTTCAGTTGGATCCATCGAACCGGTAATCCCTGTCACTATTATAAATGATGAAAATGAAGGACGAGATTCTGACATCCGCCGCACTTGTTCTGGTATTCGTGGCAGGTGTACTTTTCGCAATTCTGGCCCTACCGGAGCTGACAACACCGGAGGTTGAGAGGCACAGGGAGGTGGAACACGTAGAGTGGAACGTTACAGAGGAACCGCTCGAGGACGGCTTAAAGGTATACATAGTGGGCACAACGGTGGACAGGAAGGGAGTTGTATCGCCTGCATGGGTAAGGGCCGAAAAAGGAACAGGTAAGATACTCGTGGATATAGAAAACCTTTTCTTCTGGGTCGATATACAGCATTCTATAAGAACGGCCAGCTCGTATGCCAAGGAATACCTTGATATCGAAAGAAAGGAACACGATCTGACATACAGCATAGCCCTGGACTTCGATGTGATAGGAGGACCAAGTGCAGGCTCACCACTCACGGTAGCAACCATGGCAGCACTGAAAAACAGCACCATAAGAAACGGTATAGTAATGACAGGAACCATAGAACCCGATGGAAGGGTAGGCCGTGTCGGAGGGATACTTGAAAAGGCCAAGGCAGCCGAGGAGGAAGGATTTGAAAAGTTTCTTCTGCCATATGGCCAGGCAGTACAGGTAAAATACGAACAGGTTGAAACCTGCAGAGAGGTACGTGGTTTTGAGATATGCAGAACAAGGTACGTTGAGGAAAAAACGGATATAAGGGAGGAGGTCGAAATAGAGATCGTTGAGATAGCATACATAGAAGAAGCACTGGAACATTTCCTGGGATGAAACATGATAAGACTCGTCGGAACATCGCACATATCACCCGAAGCAATAAAGAGGATAGAGGAGGAGATCGACCATGGCGCAGACTGTGTAGCCGTGGAGCTTGACATGGGTAGATATGAAGCACTAAAGAGCGGTAGAAAGGGTAGCTATCCCTCGATATTTTTCAGATTACTTTCATGGATCCAGGGAAAGCTGGCCGAAAAAACAGGGGTTCTTCCAGGCGAAGAGATGCTCACTGCGACGGACAGAGCAATGGAAAACCAGATAAGGGTATATTTTATAGATAGACCCATATACGAGACACTTGAGGACTTCCAGAAGCTTGGGATACTTGAAAAGGCCAAAATAGCTCTGATGTGCTTCACAGGTATCAGAGGTTACGATTTCAACCTAAGAGAGGTTCCATCGGAAGATATAGTCAAAAAGAGCACAGAGCTTCTTTCAAAGAGAGCTCCAGAGCTTTACAGAGTTTTAGTGGAAAAGAGGGATGAAATAATGTCTTCTGCGCTGTATGAGCTCTCAGAGGAAAACGAAGATGTTCTAGCAGTCGTAGGAGCAGGACATCTACCAGGAATCAAGGACAGGCTATCGGAAATGGGAGTAGAATACGTGGATAAGACTTTTAAGTAACGGTTGTTATTTATGGTACAGAGAAGGGGTGATAATATCGCGGAAGATATCAAAGCAAAGTTGGAGAAGATGCTGGACGTGGGAATCAATGAGGTCATGGAGGACGGCGATATCATAAGGATAGATGTCGACGAAGGTATGATAGGAAAGGCAATCGGACCCGGTGGATCCAACATACGCGCAGCCGAAAAAGTACTCGGCAGAGAAATAGAAGTAATAAAGGAAGATGACGAATAATGCTTTTCGGAAAGGAAGGATGGAGAAATATACTAATCTCTACGTTAGTAATCTCCGGTGCCTTCACAGTGCAGAACATAAGCCCAGGTTTCTTTATTCTATGTTTTTCCATAGTTTTTCTTAGCTTTGTCGCCCACCATATAGGACACCATCAGGCCTTGAAGCTCGAAGGGATAGAAACAAAGACGTCTCTCTCTGGTATAGGCATAATTGTAACGTTGGTTTCAGGTATACTGAGCCAGGGAATGGTCGTTGTCGCAGTACCGCTTTTAACCAGAATGAAGGCCACGGGAACTGCAAGGTGGGACAAGGAAAGAGAAACAGGAACCGGCCGAGACTTTGGAATAGTTTCGTTGACGGGACCACTGATGAATCTAATACTGGGTACCGTATTTCTAGGACTCTACAGCTTTACAGGAATCTGGACTCTTTGGCTTGTTTCGCTTGTAAACTTCTGGCTGGGTATATCAAACCTCATACCGTACCCACCCATTGACGGAAAGTATGTACTTGGATACGGCGAGATACTGTGGTTTGTGGCCTTCCTTGTTGCACTATCAGGCCTCGTGGGACTTTTAGTAGTTCTTTAGTCTCGTATAACTTTTAAATCAAGGAACACCAATCTTAGATATGCCTCTAAGGGAAATAATCATAGGCAGAGATGAGGACGATAGAAAAAAGTACGGAAAGAAAGGTTCTATCTTCTTTGGCAGACATCTCGTGGGTGAGGGAGAGGAGGCGAACCTAACAAACCCCGTTAATCTGGATGTTGCAAGGCCACACGTCTCCCTGATATGTGGAAAGAGGGGACAGGGAAAGTCGTACACAGGTGCAGTGGTCGCCGAAGAGTTTTTTCTTCTACCTGAAGAGATACGCAATAACCTCTGTATGTTGATGATAGACACGATGGGAATATGGTGGAGCCTTAAAAATCCAAACGAACAGCAGATAGAACTTCTCAAGGACTGGGGCTTGGAACCCAAGAGCTTCGATGCCTCTGTGTATATACCTGAAGGATTTGAAAAGAGCTACAAGGAAGAGGACATACCGTTCGACGACACTTTTTCTATAAGGGCCTCCGAACTTTCAACGGAGGACTGGTCGCTGGCCTTCGAAGTTTCTCTGACCGATTCCCTCGGCGTGCTTCTAGAGAGGGTAATGAGGAAACTCGAGGGTTCGGGTAACTATGGGATAGACGATATAATAGATACCATAGAAAGAGATAAAAGGTCGCAAGAGGAGGTAAAGCAAGCACTGGAAAATAGATTCCTATCGGCCAGGGACTGGGGAATATTTTCAAAGGAAGGCCTGTCTATCGAAGATATACTCGAGCCAGGAAAGGTATCGGTGCTCGATGTATCTTACTTTGGTCATCTCTCATCAGGATGGAGTGTACGTGGTCTACTGGTCGGTCTGCTTTCAAGAAGGATATACAGGAAGAGGGTGGAAGCCAGGAGACAGGAGGAAATATCTACGATAAGGGGCAGGAAGAAAATAGATGTGCCCATGACATGGTTTGTGATG
>PUKU01000010.1 GCA_003550625.1 Candidatus Aenigmatarchaeota archaeon | reverse complement strand
TTCTGTGGGTATACTGGGCTTCTTTCTGAAAGAGTGTATTAGCATTGGAATACCGAAGAGTCCAGAAAGAAGGGGAAACAGATCGTGCTGGGTACCTACTATGTTGTGTTCGAGGACCACGTAGCCAAGCAGACCCGAAAGGACAAAAAAGCCCACCGAGTCTAGGCGCCTGTCCTTCCATACCATGTATGCAACTACAGATAGAAGCACCAGGGGCATATAGGAAGAAAGAAAGCTATACACCGGATCTATCCCGAGGACGAACACCGGAAAAATAGCAACGACTATGGCCACCGATATAAGACCACCAACCACAGTGAGACGTATGGCCTCGTATCCTCTGCCTTCCATGAGCATCTTATGGCCAGGAAGAACGGAAAGTGCTGTCGAGGCCGATGGAGCTCCGAGATATACGGCAGGGATAAAGTTTACAAATGTGTTTGTCACTCCAGCAGAAACAAGAAATACAGATGACTTGACTGGTGTGAAAAACGCGTAGCTTGCAGCCAACGTGGCTATAAGGTTTGGGTGGAATCCTGGTATTAGACCAGTGGCTATACCAACTACAGAACCAAGCAGTAGGAAAGGAACTACGTCGAACATCGTCCGTACCCTCAGACCATTGATGAAGACTTAAATAGCTTTCTTTAAAAAAGTAAACAGGGATTATGGGCTCAGAAAACAATCCATTTGAGGATGGAAAGGACATTCTCAAACAGAGGCTCAAAAAGAAGATATCAGGAGAGATAGTTCTTTCGGACGATCCCGGGAAGACCATAAAGAAGTGGAGAAGCATATTCGAGATTTCTCAGAGAAAGCTAGCAGATAAGATAGGTGTTATGCCCTCGGTTATATCCGACTACGAGCTCGGTAGGAGATCAAGCCCAGGCATAAAGATGATAGAAAAGATAGTGACAGGGCTTGTGGATGTAGACGAGGAGAGAGGCTCGGAGATAATAAAGAAGTTTTCGGAGTTCAGGCCCGGCGATATAGTATCAGATACTATACTCGACATAAAGGAGTTCTCGAAGGGTGTTAAGATAGGAGACTTTGTGGACAAATGTGGTGGTGAGCTGGTTGCCAAGAAGGATATGAGAAACAAGGAAATATACGGATACTCTATAATAGACTCCCTCAAGGCAATAGTTGAGCTTTCACCCTCGGAGCTTGTTAGGCTGTACGGACTGACTACCGAGAGGGCACTTATATTTACAAAGGTCAGAACGGGAAGAAGCCCGATGGTCGCGATAAAGGTTACGAACCTAAAGCCCGGCCTGGTCGTGCTACACGGTAATATGGTCGAGGCAGACAAGCTTGCGGGAAGGATAGCCGAGGCAGAGGACGTGCCCCTGGCCATATCTAACTCACCCGATATAGATGATATACGTAATAAACTGATGGAAAACTTCGTGTGATTGTATGGTAGAAAAGAACCTATTTTTCTCGGTACTGTTCCTCCTCCTAGGACTTAATGTGTTTTTCACGACCATGAACATATTTAGCGGCGTTTTCCTGTTTGTCTGTATAGTTCTTTCAGTGCTTTCACTGATATACGGACTTTTTAAGGATCGGAAGGAGACAAGAAAGCTCAGGTCCTGGCAGTACCCGTGGTGGAACCAGATACGTGGTTAGTAGTTATCAAGAAAGTTCTCCAGCTTGACCTCACCCTCCAGCCTAACGTGTTTTCCTTCTCTCTCTAACAGATCCTCCGCCGGCTCTACATACAGAGGTGTCCTGTAGAAACCATAGATTATGAGGGGACTGGTTCCAAGCCGCTCGGCCTCCTCCTTTACACTCCTTATACTGTCCTTGCTCACATAGATGTGGTCCTTGTTCCTCTGACCTGTTTTTTTAGCGTCTATAACGAAAACCACACGGCCGTCCTTCATGACAAGCAAATCATACGGCGCCGAAGCTGCCTTCCTCTCTGCACTGTATCCAAACTCTCTGAACTTGTCCCTGACCCTGAGTTCAAAGTTGTAACCTCGTTTATAGTTGTGCATCGTTTGAATACTATCGGGTGAGTTTTTTATAGTTTAATCCGCAAATAGGAGATAGATAGGATGCCACAGAAGCTAAGGATCGATGACTTTTCTGACGTCGATCTACAGATCAATGCCAAGAGCGTACCCAATCCACAGGAGGCATACAACGAAGTAATACGTATCCTGAGGTTCGACTGTGATATAGACATAGACGACATCTCCGAGAACCAGTACGAGCACGAGATAAGTGGAGAAACGGAGATGATATTTTCTGAGATACGTGCACGTGAACCAAAGGACGAGTACAGCCACGTCTACATAAAGGTCAAGGTCTACATCGAGATGAGACCCGCCAAGAGCGATGAGTACGACTACGTTGGAGATATAGAGATAAGTGGAAGCGGTCGGGTCAGGACGGACTATCCACAGCAGAACTGGCTTCAGAAGTCCATACTATGGCACGCCTTCAGGGCCTTCTATGAGAAGGTTATATACGGAGACGTGAAACAGGTATTCATAAACGACGCCAACGAGTACATGAGGAAACTGAGGGACGGACTGAAAGGCTATTTCGACATGCTCCCAACGATAAAGTAAGGTTTTTATAGATTAGTTCTAAAGTAAATCCAAGGCCCGCCCCGATCAGTCCTGAGGAACTTTCCATACGGATAATATGTATCAGGATGTTATGGGCGGGTCAAATATCCATACAGTGGTTTCTATGGAAGAGCTCAAGGAAATTTTCAGTGGGTTAGAAACCCCGGTTATAGTTGAAGGAAGGTCTGATGTGGATGTACTGGAGAAGATGGGCGCAGAACGTGTTTTTTCTCTAAAAGGAAGGCCTCTTTACAAGGTAGCCCTTGAGATATCCAAGAGTTACGACAGTGTACTGGTGCTTACAGACTTCGACAGCGAGGGCATCAAGATAGCAAGAAAGCTGAATGTATATCTAGAGAGGTTTGGTGTAGTGCCTAATAACTCACTCCGGGCCAAGATAAAGAACATAGTAACCAAAGAAGGGATTTCTCAGATAGAAAACATAGCCTAGATCAACATGTCCCTCTTCATTTTCCCCAGTCTTCTGCTCCCATCCTTTGTTATAACGAACACATCCTCCACCCTTACTCCACCCCACCTGCAGCTGTAAAGGCCTGGTTCTAAAGTCACCACGTTGCCCTCTCTTAACACGTAGTCGGATCCCTTTCCTATACTCGGCTTTTCATGTACCTCTAGACCAATACCGTGGCCTGTCGAGTGCTTGAATTTGGCCCCGTCGGATTTATTGCGCCTTGTGGTGTAGCCCCTTTCCTCGAAAATCCTACATACCTCATCGTCGATTTCTGACGCTTTCTTTCCCGGCTTTAAAAGTCTCTCTGCTCCTCTTTGTGCGTCCAGAACTGCTCTGTACATATTCCTAATCTCCTCGGATGCCTCTCCCACGACGAATGTCCTTGTCATGTCTCCGTGGTACATGTTTCCGTTGTCCATTGGAAAAACATCCACTATCAGTGGTTCACCGGGCCTCACCTTCTTTTCAGTGGTCCCTGTTTCATGTGGGAAGGCGCTTTCCTCACCTGACGATACTATCAGACCTTCGCAGCTGCAGTTCGACGCAGCAAGGTCCTTCAGTACCTCCTTCCTGAGCATTCCCTGTGTTAATACATCCCCATCCAGTATGAGTTCTTCACCGACGGTATCACACTTCTCGAGCACTTCCCGAATCTTTTTTATCGAGGAGATCGCTGCTAACTGTGCTCCTTCCACCATCTTAACCTCCTCATGATTCTTCACAGCTCTTTTTTCGGCGAAGAAGGACTCCTCGATACTTAAATCAAGTTCGTCCTGCAGTTCTTTGTATATACCTACTGGAAAGGTTCCTTCGACTGAAATCCTGCTGCAACCACCTGCGTACCTCTTCAGCAATGATCTTATGGCATCGGCTATTCTTCTGTACCCGTTTTGGTAGTCCCCTTCGGTGAGGTCATCAAACGAAAGGACCCTGTCCACCGTCCCATTCCTTTCTGCTCTTTCCTTCTCCATGCTATTGGTTACCAGAATTTTCTCGCTGTCCGTTTCTACGTAGACAAGACGGCTGGAGCTTCTGAATTTGGTGGAGTAGTATATGTCTGCATTCTCATACGAACTTCCCAAAAGGAGTTTAACACGTTCATCGGCCATAGACTCTGAATAAGTTCCGCCGAATAAATATTTTCACGGACCTTCAAAACTTAAAAAGATAGACGTAGAATAACTACTTGTATGTCGGAAAATACCGTCAGTGAGGCAGAGAAGCTTGAGACAGGTGTAGTCAGGAAGATAGTCGAAACAGTCGATATCAAGACCGATAAGCTGGATGAGATACACACTAAGCTCAACAGCCTCGACAAGAAGATGAACCGGATGGAGGACAAGCTCGATAAGGTTATAACAGGGAATACAAGCAAGTCCGAGCTAAAGGATGTACATAAAAGGATCCTGGATCTTCTTGGTAGCTGGATGACCACAAAGAACCTGGCAAGGATAATGAACTACAGACAGGAGTATGTTAGCAGGAAGGTCTCCGAACTCAAAAAGATGAGTTTGGTGAAGGAAAAGAGGGACGGAAAGTCGATACTTTACAAGAGGAAGGGCGGCGTTAAGGAGGCCATGAGGGACAACAGGGACTAGAACTAATCCAGTCTTATTTCTACGGGTTGTATCTGTATATCACCCCTATAGAGTTCGATATCTCCGATAACAACAGCTTTGTCTCCATCCTCCAGTTCATCTGGTTCGAGGTCCATTGAGATAAGATCGTCCTCAAAGAGAACTACATCGATCTTACCGTTACCTTCCTTCACGTGAAAGAAAAGATGGCCCCCTTCGGACACGTGGACGGAACCAACCGTGCCTTCTATCTTTACTCTATCTCCTATGTCCCCATGTCCCAGCTCTTCCAGGTCCACGCTCTCTGGTGAGGATATGTGTGCAAATACAAACAGGGCAACCAGACCGAGCAGGGAAACCAACAGTGATATCCTGTAAATTTTTTCGTCCTTCATAACAGATAATCCTTTATTTTTGTATAAACCGGACCTGTGGGTGTCAGTTTACTTTCAAAAAGCGATACCCTATCCACAACCATTTTCCCAAAGGATCTTTTGTTCCATTTCTCTATAGTCCTTCTTATGGCATCTTTATTCCTGCCGCTGCTTACCCTACAGACTGTTGCATGTGGAACTGGATCGTTCTTGTTCTCGGGGAAACCTTCATTTACAAGGGTCCTCTCTGCATTTGAAATAATCTCCCTGAACCTCTCACTCCCTTTCCCTGTTCCTATCCACACTACTCTTATGTAATCCATTGATGGAAATGCACCAGTGCCCTCGATCTCCAGTTCAAAGGGATCTACATCCTCGACCGCTTTCTGGACCGAGTCCACCTGTCCTATCCTGCTTTCGTCGATCTCTCCTAGAAACTTCACTGTGAGGTGGAGGTTTTCGTCCCTGACCGTCTTTGTGTCTGCTTCTATGTCCCCCAGTTCATCACGGAAACGTGAAGCCTTCTCAACGACCTTCTGTTCCAATTTGGTTCCAATAAAGCATCTCATACTGTTCTTGTGTATATTTTATGTGATTTTTTTAAAAATACATAGTTTAAATAAGTCCGAAGATAAACTAACCTAAGACGTGTTGAACGGTGTTCAGTGGTAATTCATGACAGACAACAAAGGTAAAAACGGTCCAGACTTAGACAAGCTAGAGAGGCTTGTTAACACTTTAAGGAAATATCCAGATGGCATTTGGCTTAGGAAGATCTCTAGAGAGTCTTCTTTGCCTGTATCCACCGTTCATTACTATATAAATGAAGTTATAGATTCATTAGTCGAATCAAAGGGAGCAAAGGACTCAGAGGGTAGATATTTTGGAATAAGGCTTATAAAACTCAGAGAAGGTGTAAAAAAACAGCTGAGTTCTGGGAAACCTTTGGAGTATTTTCTCAAAACGAGAAATATTCTCACAGAAGAATGAGAGTTCTCACATGTAAGTTAAAACTCACATTTGACCTTTTTCCTCACATATATCCATAGTTATTTGGTAATCAACTCTCACATTGTGCGGTTTATGGGCTAATTATGCCCTATTCTCACATTTTTTGTTTATTCTACCGGTCACCTGGTGGTTTATTACTCCGAAACTCTCACATTCTGACCTATTTCTTGCGTCGGGCGTTAAATTAACGTCCTCAGTACCCCCTACAGCCCATGTAAATATACCCCAATCTCTCACATTTTCATGCCGTTTATTGGTCACTGTGTGGCTATATCCATGTATTTCCCCCACTCTAACGAAAAAAAGTGACCTGTGGTCCGATTTGACCGATGATCCTAAGAAAAAAACTGCAAAACCGGGAAAAAATTACTCTGAGAACCTTCGTGAACCCTATGTTAAACATATATGAAGGTTTCGTGAATGTAATGATGAGGTAACGTGAATTTAACAAGGTATTCACGTTCGTTTAATATGATTCACGTGATTTTAAATATGTAACGTTACATTCATGTGAACATATGAATGTAAACGTGAATGTAATATGTGAAATATTTACCCACGTGAATAGCACGTTTAATTTGCGTTTAGTTAAACGTTTAAATATTAAGTACACATAGGACTTAATGTAATATTCACATAATATTCACGGTAGTTACACGCGTCATTTAATAAAAATTTACAGATAATGAAGGAGATGTGAAATTTGTGTTAAATGAGTATGAAGATGAGATAAAGGAGTGGTTTGACGAGGTAGGTATCGAAAAAAATCCTTTTACACTTAGAATAGATCCTGATCTATTTGTGGGTTATGACATGGAGCTGAGAAAGCTTGTGCACCACATACAGGAGGACAGAAAGTTTGCGATGGTTTCTGGTGCAACAGGATCAGGAAAAACCACATTACTCCGCTTGATACAGGAAAAATTCAGAGGTAGGCACGAAACCCTTTATCTTTCGAAGCCACCCGAATATGATGAGATAGTTGATATATTCACGGAAAAGTTTAAACCGTCCCTGTTACGGAGGATATTCGGCGTGAATGTGAGTATTCACGACCTTTCAGAATACCTCAACAAAAAACTAAAGGAAAACCTTATTCTGATGGTGGATGAAGCACATGAATCCGACGTGAAGGTCCTCCAGTGGATGAGAACAATAACCGACCAGGTTGATGAAATACAGCTTATAATCGCAGGACTACCCTCTATAGATAAGAAGCTAAAGAAAAACGTTGAGACACTTAAAAACAGGATTACAACAGAGATAGATCTCAGTACCCTAAGTGAAGAAGAGACAGTGAGCCTAATCGAGAGAAGAATAAAAGACGCGGGTGGAGAAGGATTCGGACCCTTCACGGAGGACTGCGTGAAGGAGATATATGAGAAGACAGGTGGCTTTCCCCGGGAGATCCTAAAGGTGTGTGATAAGATGATAAACCTGGCCCTTGAAAAAGGTGAAAGTGAGATTAGCAGTCTGGAAGGCATGGAAGACGAGGAAACCAGCGAAGGAAGGCAGATGAGAGGCAAGGACTTCTTAAAGGACCTTCCCTACAAACAGAGGGAAATAGTAAAGATACTTTCGGACGAGGACGAGCTCTTCCCATCAGAAATAGCAGAAAGACTTGGAACAGACAGCTATAAGACAAAGCAACACGCTGTTCGCTCTGTAAACAATATACTGAGACGATTACTCAAAGAAGACATTTTAGAGAGGAATAAGAGAGGCAAAGGCTACGTTTACTTCTTAGATACAAAGACAAAAAATTTATTAGTGGACACTTAGTATAACTAATTGATATGCAATGATAGATGCTTTTGTAGGGTGCTCAGTACTGGCATTTGTTACATGGAAGACAGATGTACTATCTGCCAAGGCGAGTATACTTGCATTTTTAATGGGGCTTACTATATGGGCCCTCAATGGACCTCTTTGGATACTGCTTCTGGTGTCATTTCTGGTCATAGGATACGGCGGTACAAAGTGGAAGTTCGACTACAAGAGAGGTATAGGTACCGAAGAGTCTAAAAACGGAAGAAGGAACATTGTAAACATTCTGGGAAACGGAACCGCACCCGTTGTGTTTGCAGTTGTTGGCAGTCCTGTTGCCTTCGCTGGATCCATATCCACGGCCCTAGCAGATACACTTGCATCAGAGATAGGCGTGGTTTCCGACAG
>PUKU01000055.1 GCA_003550625.1 Candidatus Aenigmatarchaeota archaeon | reverse complement strand
TGAAGGAGCCCATTTCAAAACACGGTTCATTTTCGGAACATCCTCCTCTCGTGAATACCTCTTTACCTCCACGATTTCATCTATTTTTCTGAGCAGTGTCCCACCCCGTCTTACCTTTCTTAGGAATATCACAATGTCCAGTGCACTTATCAGGGAGGGAGGTAGATTTATTGGGTTTGTAGTCAGTCTGTTTACAAGTCTCTCTGGGTTTTCTGCATGTATCGTTGCCAGTCCTGGGTGTCCTGTGGACATCTGTTGGAATAGAACGAAGGCCTCTGCACCCCTGACCTCACCTACGATTATGTAGTCAGGCCTCTGTCTCAGAGACTCTTTGAGTAGTGTAAACATGTCCACCTCACCCGAACCCTCCTGCGCCATGGCCTTCCTTGCAACTTCAGGCACCCAGTGTGTATGTGGTAGACGTAGCTCTGCCGTGTCCTCTATCGTAACAATCTTCATCTCTGGTCTTATGAAAAGGGAAACTACATTGAGCATTGTAGTTTTTCCGGTTGCTGTTCCTCCTGAGATAAGTACGGACTTTTGCTGTTCTATGGCCATCCATATGTATGCAAGGGCCCTTGGATCTATTGTTCCGAACTCCATCAGATCTACTGGAGTAAGGGGATTTTCTGTGAACTTTCTTATTGTGAAGTTAGAGCCCTTTCTGGCAATGTCGGTACCCAGAGTAGCCTGTAGTCTGGATCCATCGGGCAACGAGGCATCCACCAACGGATTGGCCATGGACACGGTTTTGCCCACCATCTGTCCTAGGCCTCTGACATAGGAATCAAGTTCTTCCTTGTCTTCGAATGCTATATTTGTTTCCATTGAACCGTAGTTTGCGTTTCTGTGGTATACGAATATGGGTATCCCCACTCCGTCACATGATATTTCCTCAATGTTGGGATCCTGCATCATGGGCTCGATCTTTCCCATGTCTATAAGATCCCTTTCAATGTAGTATTTTATGGCTTTTTTTCTGGCTCCATGTAGGTCTTGGCCCAGGATTTCGATCGCCTCATCGAGTTTGTCCGAAAGATAGCCCTTTACCTTTATCCGTCCGAGGTCCTCGAAGCTCACATCCAGTCTGCTTTGGATTATATCCTTTATCTCATCAAGTAGCTCTTCGTCCTTTTTTGCCAGCTTTGGTTCCAGTACCTTGTAAACAAGAGAGTTCTTGTCTTCGTCCCACTTTATGTGGGCGTAGGCGTATATGTTTTCGCCTCTTTTGGGGTTCTTTGGTATAAGGCTGTAGTATTCATCGACCTCGGTTATATTTACATCATCTTCGTCTTCATCGTCCTTTGTTACGATAGAAACCTTTGGATTCCACTTGGTGGTAGGTAGACCTATTCCTTCACTGCCCTGGGCTTTTTCATATACGTACGAATCTATATCATCCCCTTCCGGAACATCGGTTTCATCCGTTTTACTGTTTCTGTTCTGTGGTATCTTCGTGGCTTGTGGTTCCTGTGTTTGGGGGAAGGGGTATACAGGAAAACTTGAACTGCCTACTATAGGCCACGGATAAGGTTGAGCTTGGTTTTCGTTTTCCTGGGCTTCACCGTCCGTCATTCCCTTCCTCAACCTTTCAACTATATCATTAACAGGCTTGGATCCGATTTTTTCCTCTCTTTTGCCGTTCAATCCCTCTTCTCTCTCCACATCCTCTATTTCAGTCCCATCCTCTTCATGTGCACCTGTCGTTTCATCTTCTCCCGCCGCATTCTCTTCCTCGTCACCGACCTCCTTCCTTTCCTCTTCTTTCTCCGTACCCTCCTCCTCGTCATCTATCCCCTTCTCTTCCTCTTCTTCCGTTCCATCCTCTTCCGTGGGGTTATCCTCCAAAACAGTTGCCCCATCTTTCAGTCCTTCGACTATGGAGGAAATTTTTACGTTCATTTTCTCTTTGTCCTGTTTTGAACAGCTGCCTTCCGTGGGTTCTTTGTCTTCAGTGTTCTTCTTGTAGCCTTCTTCCTTGTCCATTATTTCTGCACCTGTTTTTAACCTTGAAACTATTTCGGGTACTACTTCGATGTTTAGATCCATTTCATCAACGTTTGTGCTGACCTCTGTGTCTCCCTCTGGATATATGTCTTCTAAGCCCTCTCTGTCTATGCTTTCGACCTCATCGAGGATATCTTCTCCGTCGCCCTCGATCTCAAGTCCAAGCTCCTCGAGTGCCTCTACTATAACCTTCTTAACTTCATTTTTTGTTCTTTGCTTAAAACTATCCATGCTATCTTCCTATTATTATTTCACTCCCATCCAGCTCCACCAGTATGGAACCCTTCCTCGACGATACTCCCTGTCTGAAACCTTCATCCATAGATACACTTACGTCCTCTGTTATTTCGCCTATACTTCTGGTTACCTCGAGTTCACCGTCTGTTTCGGCCCGTATTTCATCCTCTTCCACTACTATTCTGTACATTTCTCCTGAAATTTCTTTTGGTATCTCTGCCCTTATTTTTTTGCTTTCTGGTTTCTGTTCTTCATAGGAGTTGTACGCTCTGTATATGCCTGTGAGTGTCACCTCCGTGACGCCCCTGAGCTGGTCCCTTCCTACCTCCTGTCCAACGTTTCCTGTTAGCCTTGAAAATGAGTAGTATAGCACAACCATTGCAGTTATGCTTATGAAGAAGAGAAGCATCTGTTCAACCGTGAGGTTTTGTCCCTTTGAGTCCATCTTAACTCCTCTTTAGATTATTCTTATTTTAATTTTATTAACTGTGAACCCATCTTCCATAACATAACTGGGACCTCTTTCGATGAGAAGGTCGATCTGGCCCCCTCTTTGTGCAATTCCCTGGTTGTTTGGTGTATCTATCTCTATCCTCCGGACCGCTTCTCCGTCTATCGTCGTGTTCCTATAGTATAGTTTGAAGTTTACGTTGTATCCGTCTCCTATTCTTTCGGACCTTGCTATTATTGTCTCGGGACTTTCCGTCACGGGCGATTCGGTTCCGGGTGATCCCACGATAACTATATCTGTGTCCTGTGCCATGGTCCTTATCGTTGTGTCGAATGTCAGTGTTATGTTGTCAAGCTGGCCTTCCTCTGTGTCTGTTACCCTGAACTCAGCCTCCTGTGGTAGATCTATGCTCATTTCCTTTCTACCACCTCTCCTTGCCACCTCCTTTATGTTTTCATTGATGTCGAGCATGAACCTCTCCATTCTCTCGTAGTCCCTTCTCTCCATGGATGTTTCAAGCATACCTCGGCCCCATGCGTAGGCGCCTATAGAAACGGAAAGCATGATGGCTGTCAACAGTATAACGCTCATTACCTGTTGACCCTTCGGGTGCGGTCTGGCAGCGGAGAGCATACTCTTAATTTGTCACAGACGGTATAAAACTATCCATGTTTTTGAAGAAAGATATATGACACCGTGGACCAGCACACCAGCGTCTATTGCTTAAAAAAAGAGAAATAACTGGATCCACCGATATCTACTGGTCCGTGGTTTTCCACATGGCTATTGGAAGTTCTAGCAGACGATGTTCCTTGTCTCTATGTTTTCTCCTTCGTAGTTAAGGACAAGTCTTCCGGAGACCTCTTCTTCCCATTCATTGTCCCACTCGTCCAGATTGTTGTCATCATCTGAGTTGTCAAGCAGGTCAAGTGGATAGCTTTTATCACCATCCAATTCATCGTTGGTTTTGAGTTCGATGTCCCCTAAGTAGTCACCGTCCAAGAACACGTCAATGGGATTATAGTTCCTCGTAGGGTTGTCGTTCCTTATCCATATGTGCTTTGCGTAATCTCCATCGTCGTCGCAACTCACATCTATTATCCTGACGTATCCCGATGCTTCCTCTACTATTGCTGCTACTTGTTCGTCTCCTGCACCTTCGATGTCGTCCTGCATTCCCGTCATCCATGCGAATACACCACCTACCATAACTACTACAATCAGTAGAAGCATAACGATTGCTATAACAGGTGAAATACCCTTTTTCATTTCAATCATGGTATCATTAATGTTGTAGTTACGCCTGATATTTAAAGTTTTATAGATATGTTCCGCAGTAATTGGTGTCCGGTGGCGTTTAAAGTCGGTTTTCGTCGGCCCGGCTCCTTCTATCACGTTCCGATGACTTCTTCTTTATCCTTATGCTCGGGCTCCTCCTGTCCTTCCTCTCTCTCCTCTGGTCACTTGCCACGGGCTCCGGTTCTTCTCCCTTTTGCATGTTATTTTCTAGGGATTTCAGGGACTCAACTATGTCCTCGTTCTTCTGAATCAGGCTTTTGTTGAGTTCCAGGAGTTCCTGAACCTCCGGGGATCTTTCCTCCGATGAATCTATACCGCCTCCCTTCTTGAGCAGTTCCAGGAATTCCTTCCACTGGTCTGTGACCTGGTCTATCTTTCCGGGTAGCCTCTCAAGTTCAGCTCTGAGCTGGCTGTTCGACTCAACCATTCTCTCGACCATTCTTTGGTTTGCCTTTATTAGCTCCATCATTTCGTTTACAAAGCTCTTGGACTCCATCTTGCTCTTTTTGGTCTCGAGCTCGTCTATCCTCTTTTCAAGCTTTCTTATAGGAGAAAGGGGAATTACTTCGTACTCCTCATCGCTGGCCTCAATCTCTACCTCGTCCTCTGACATATAGGTAGATTTGTGGGTCTTACTTAAATATTTTGTGGAAACCTAAAATAAGAAAAAGAAAGGGGTCGGGGGGTTGTTTTGGATCTACATGCCTCCCATTCCGGGTGGCATTCCTCCTGGCATGCCTCCGCCTGGTCCTCCTCCTTCTCCACCACTCAGCTCACCGGCAGACACGACGTCGTCTATCCTGAGTATCATCTCCGCTGCTTCACTTGCAGACTGTATAGCCTGCTTCTTTATTCCGAGCGGTTCGATAACACCCTTCTTCTTCATGTCAACCACCTTGCCGAGGTCTACATCGAGTCCGTTGTCCTTCTTGCCGTCCTCGTGTGCCGACCTAATCTCTACGAGTGCGTCGACTGGGTCGAGGCCCGTGTTTTCTGCAAGGGTCCTTGGTATTACTTCAAGTGCCTCTGCAAATGCTCTTATGGCTAGCTGTTCTCTTCCGGATTCGGACTGTGCAAACTTCTTGAGCCTGTTTGAAAGCTCCTGTTCGACTGATCCACCACCTGCAACGATCTTACCGGACTTGAGTGCTGTTATCACACAGTCAAGTGCGTCGTTCATAGAACGTTCTGCTTCGTCGACTACGTGTTCCGTGCCTCCCGTTAGAAGCAGTGAAACTGTCTTTGGTCTCTTACAGTCCTGAACGTAGATCATCGCGTCTCCTTCCTTCTTTTCAACGACTGTGCCTGCTTCACCCAGGTCCTCTTCTGTTAGATCTTCGATGCTGTTTACTACCTTTGCCTCGGTTGCCCTTGCGAGTCTCTTCATGTCGTCGCTCTTTACACGTCGCACCGCTGCTATTCCTCTCTTTGCTAGGTAGTGCTGTGCTATGTCGTCGATTCCCTTCTGGCAGAAGACTATATCTGCTTCGGAGTCGACTATCTTGTTGACCATCTTCTTGAGCATCTTTTCCTCCTGGTCCAGGAAGCTCTCCAGCTGATCGGGTGAAGAGATCTGGATTTCTGCATCGGTCTTTGTCTCGTCGACTTCAAGAGCAGCGTTAACGAGAGCAACCTTTGCATCCTTGATTTTCTTGGGCATGTCTGCATGGACCATCTCCTTGTCGATGATTATTCCTTCTATCAGGTCCGAGCTGCTTATTCCATCGCCCTCGCTCTTTTCGATCTTTATGTTGTCCTTGTCTATGTCTACTTCTCCGTTGTTTTTGTCAAGGATGGTTTCGACCGAACGTACAGCAAGCTCAGCGTACTTTTCATACGCCTTCTCGGCAGACTTCCCTGTTATCGATGTCATGGCTATGTTCTTCAGTAGGTCCCTGTTTTTGCTGAAATCAACCTCCTCGCTTATGTCGTCGAGATGTTCCAGTGCCTTTCCTGCTGCCAGGTTGAAACCTCTGGTTATGACCGTAGGATGTATATCCTGGTCCAGAAGGTCTTCGGCCTTCTTCAGCAGTTCAGAACCAATGACAACCGCAGTTGTCGTTCCATCACCGACCTGCTCCTCCTGTGTCTTTGCTACCTCCACCATCATCTTTGCAGCCGGATGTTCGATCTCCATCTCATCGAGAATCGTTACACCGTCGTTCGTCACTACTATATCTCCCACCGAGTCCACTAACATCTTGTCCATGCCCTTGGGACCCAGTGTCGTCCTGACCGTATCACCGACGGCCTTTCCTGCTGCTATGTTGTTTTTTTGTGCGCCTTTTCCGCTTTGTCTTGTGGTGTCTTCACCTAAGATAAAAATAGGTTGTCCAACACCATGTGCTCCTGGTGAAATATCTATCACCTCCTTTTTTTTGTTACTGATTTTGAGAGTTAAATTGTGGTTAACCCAGGGCAAATATACCTCCATACACATATTTAAAAGTTATGGGCAGACAAATAATTTAACTCTGTTAGTTTATCCTTAACATATGTTTCGGCTTGGAGCACACGTCTCTGTAGGCGGCGGCATACACAGGGCCGTTGAGAGGGAAGAAGAAACAGGAGGGAACTGTGGCCAGATCTTCGTTGGGTCGCCGCGCGGCTGGAAGGTGAACCAACCTGATATGGAGGAGGCCAAGAGGTTCAGGGAACTGGTGGAGGAGAAGGACATAAAACCCTGGATAGTTCACAGCACATACCTTATAAACCTGGCTACCCCAAAGGAAGAGCTTGGAAGAAAGTCGGTTGAAACCATGCAGGCCGAGATAAACGTTACGTCGAAGCTCGGTATACCCTACTATACTTTTCATCCCGGGGCCCACACTAGTGCAGGTGTGGAGGAAGGCATAGAAAACATAGCATCGCGTCTATCCGAACTTGATATACCTGATAACATCAGGGTACTACTTGAAAACACATCAGGCAAAGGAACCACCCTCGGTAAGACCTTCTCGGAGCTTTCTGATATGATAGAGTTATCGGACCACGGTTACGATAAACTCGGGGTCTGTCTGGATACATGTCATATGTACTCGGCAGGTTACGACTTTTCCAGTCAAGCAAAGTTGGATATGGTTTTGGATGAGATTGAAGACACCGTGGGAAACGAAAATTTAAGGTTCCTCCACCTCAACGACTCCAAATACGGCTACGCTTCTGAGAAGGATGCACATGAACACATAGGTCTTGGTAAGATAGGCGACGAAGCATTCCGTTTATTCATAAACCATGGTGAGCTGAGGAAAAAACCTATGGTTCTTGAAACGCCAGTGGACGACAGAGGGTTCGCTTGGAACATAAGAAAGGTCAAAGAACTAAGGAGCTAACAGTTGCAGACCGATCTCCAGTTGTGTACGTTGTTTCCTGCAGGGAATAATCTACAGTCGACCTCATTTTCCTCTATCGTTACCGAGAAGTTTTCTGGAAACTCTTCGTGGGTACAGCTGCCTCCCTCTACAAACATTTCACAGCATCTATCTACATTTGTTACCCTGTAGCTCTGCATCTGAAAGTGAGCTACCATACCCACTGCGGCCAGGAAAACAAGCAGACCGGCTATATAACCAATTCTGTAGTACATCCTCCCCACCATCATCATTATTGCCCCCGCCGGTATCATGAGAAATGAGACTGTGAATGTTATGTCAAGGTATTCCAGGGGTACTTTGATGAACGGAATGGCCTGGAAAGAAGCCGAAAGTACGAAGAGTCCGGCTAGGAAAAGCAGCATACCAAGTTTGAACAGTTTGGACTTAAGTTCCGGTGTAAGCGTTTCCGTTCTTTTTCCGTGTCCAAGCCTCATACCCTAAAAAACGTTTCCGACCTATTTAACTATTATGCGGCACTTCTTTCCTCGACGATTTTTATAAGTTCCTTCGGGCTTCCTATCTCCTGTATTTCATCTCTTCTTATACAGGGGAGCCCTTCTGCGTATTTATCCTTGTCAGAGACCACAAATGCAGTGGAGTTGGTTACCTCGGAGAACTCAGATAGTTTTTCCATACCGTGGCTGTTCTTTCTGATCTGTTTTGATATCACAGTTTTCTCCGATCTGGCTACCAGTTCCGGTGGTGCCCTTTTTACGCTGCTGGCGTTAAATCCAATATCCCTTAAAATACGGCAAAGACCTTTGCCTTTTTCCGTGCTTCTACTGGTCTCCGCATCAAATAACTGGAATGGATCTATTCTCTCTGTCAGCTCCTCTTCAAATATGTTTTCAAGAGCCTCTAACATCTTTACGACCACCTTTCCCCGTCTTGACTCGTGCTCTGATATGCTTTTTTGCGATACGCCGAGCATGTCTGCAAGCTCCTGCTGGGTAAGATCCTTCTCCCTCCTCAGGTTTCTGAGTCTGTCCGGATCAAGTACGCCAAATACACCGCCTCTGGTACTTATCTTCTTGGGGTACCTGCCTCGTACCGTTGACATGAATGTTCCTGGGGTCATGGCGGGTATACCGAACCTTTCGTATACGACCGAATCCCT
>PUKU01000083.1 GCA_003550625.1 Candidatus Aenigmatarchaeota archaeon | reverse complement strand
GTTACCTTGGCTACCAACCTTCTCTGCGCCCTCCAACCAAAGGTTAAGATGTAGATCAAAGGCCACAAGTTTCCCGGCGATCTTCTCGCCGTTCTTCAGGTGTGCTATAATCCTATCTCCTCTGGCATTCTCCAGAGCATCAAGCGGTCTTTTTCCGTTTTCACCCATGCTATCACGTTGTTTTTTATTGAAAGAGTATTTAAAGGTATGGGTCAAAGATATTTAAAGTATAAGAAAAAAGATGTGTTGTTATGCGAAAGATCAAATCCAGGAGAAGAACAACCGGCGGGCTGAGAAAGGCCAAGAGAAAAGGCAGGAAGCATGAGATTAGCAGAGAGAGCATACTGTGTAAGGTCTCCGATTTTGATAAAAGGAAGACGATAGATGCCATGGGCAAAGAAAAAAAGCTTAGGCTACGGAATGCCCAGAGTGCAAATGTGACCGACCCAGAAACAGGTGAAACCGTCACAGAATCCATAAAGAACGTCCTGGAGAATCCCGCCAATCCGCACTTTGTAAGAAGAGGCGCCATTACAAAGGGCACCGTAGTTGAGACAGAAAACTACAAGGCTCGTATAACATCAAGACCAGGTCAGAACGGACAGGCAAATGCAGTAAAGATAGAGTAGCTATACTCTTTCGAAACGGTAAAGTCTTACCTCGACATCTTTCATTTTCTCACTGTGCCATGGCATTGTTTTTTCGAGAGGAAACATAAGGTCCTCGCTGTAGGTTATCCTACCCCCACAGTTCTCGACAAACCTCTCTACAAAGTTACCCGTTGTTGACATATGGAAAGAGTATACAAAAGGAGCAAGCTCAAGCGACTTTTTTATGAACGGTCTATCGTTGCCTTTTTTCTGAGACCCAAACGGTGGATTTTGAACTACCATATCTGCCTCTTCCTGAAGATCCTCGATGTCGGAAACAACTGACTCTACTTCTACTCCCAACCTTTCGGCATTTGATCTTGTGATATCCACAGCCTCGTCATCGATATCCACACATATAACTCTGGAGGCACCCATCAACTTTGCACCTATACCAAGAGTACCGGTACCACACCCCAGGTCATAAACAACCTTGTCTTTGAAGCCCTCATCGAGATGGATCTTCCAGAGAAGCGATGCGGCTAGTTCCGGTGGAGTACGGTACTGTTCAAGCTCGGGGTTTGGAGAACTGAACCCAGCAAGGTCCTGTAACTTAATCTCAAGCTCCCTCTTGTCCATACCTTAACATCGCCGACTGAATTTTAAATAAATTCAGCACAAAGAGTCTTTGTTGTTAAATGTCTGTAAAGCTACTGGGTACTATAGATATAGTTGGAGGATCTCTTCTGGCCCTGTACAGACCTGAAGGTAGTCTCGGGGTTGTCTTTCTGCTTCTGGGAATAATACTTATAGGAAAGGGCCTTATTTCAATAATATGACTATAAACACAGACTTCTTTGAAAGGGATTCAGCAGAGGTTGCAAGGGATTTACTGGGATGTACACTCAACAAGGACGGTGCAGCGGGAAAAATAGTAGAAACAGAGGCATACTACGGAAGGAACGATCCAGCATCACACGCCAGGAACGGACCTACAGAAAGAAACAGACCGATGTTCGGAGAGCCCGGTAAAACCTACATATATCTATGCTACGGAGTTCACCATCTGCTTAATATAACCACGAGGAAGTATGGAAAACCAGGGGCTGTGTTGATAAGGGCCCTCGAACCCACGGAGGGGATAGAAATTATGAAAGAAAGGAGGGGAGGGGCATCGAAAAAAGAACTGACGAACGGCCCCGGCAAGGTTACAGAGGCACTTGGGATAAACCGTAACCAGAACGGACAGACCGTGGTAGAAGGAGAAAGTACGGTAAAGGTAAAGGAAGGGAAGGCGGATGGTGTAATAGAAACCAGTAAAAGAATCGGTGTAAACCGTGAACACGACAGAGAACTTAGATTTTTCTGCAAAAACTCTGAATACGTAAGCAGATAAATAAGTTTTTAAGTTAAAACAGTTTACTTATAATATGCCGGGAACAAAGTGGATCTTCATAACAGGAGGAGTTCTTTCGGGCCTGGGTAAGGGTCTTGTATCTGCTTCTATCGGAAAGTTCCTGCAGTCCAGGGGTTACAATGTAGTTCCTGTGAAATGCGATGGCTACCTCAATGTAGACCCCGGAACGATGAACCCAGTAGAACACGGAGAGGTATTTGTACTCGACGACGGCGGGGAGGTGGATATGGACTTTGGACACTACGAAAGGTTCCTTGGTGTAAACTGCAAGTTCGAATGGAACCTAACATCCGGAAAGATATTCCAGTCGGTAATAAACAAGGAACGTTCCGGCGAGTATCTCGGAAAGACTGTACAGATGATACCCCACGTAACCAACGAGATAAAGAAAAGGTTACATAAAATAGCAAGGGAGGAGGATGCAGATTCCATTGTAGTTGAGATAGGCGGAACCGTGGGTGACATGGAAAATATGATATTTCTCGAGGCTGTCAGACAGATGCGGCTGGACCTACCCGAAAAGGACAGCTGCCTGGTACACATGACACTGGTACCGTGGTTGAAGGCCGTAGGGGAACAGAAAACCAAACCAACACAACACTCTGTAAAGGAGCTGGACTCTCTGGGACTGGAGGCAGACGTGCTCATAGGACGCGCAGAGAACGAACTCGATAAAAAAACAAAGGAAAAGATATCACTTTTCTGTAACGTCCCCGAAGACCACGTGATATCAAATCCGGACGTAGAGCAGGTTTACATGATACCACTTAACCTACTGGAGGACGGAATGGAAAGTGTAATATCAGAGGAACTGGAACTAAGCGACAGGGGACACGACATGAAGAAATGGAGGGAACTTGTAGAAAACCTAAGGAACCCCGAGGACTCTGTGAAAATATCGATATGTGGTAAGTACACGGACCTAGAGGACTCGTACGTTTCTATATCCGAGGCTCTCAAACACTGTTCCGCACACACTGGATGCGAGGTCACATGCAACTACATAGAGACCACCGAAATCGAGGACGGTAAAAAAACGGTCGAAGAATCACTCGATGGAGCAGATGGAGTTATAATACCCGGAGGTTTTGGTAGCAGAGGAGCAGAAGGCAAGATAGATGTGGCCGAATACTGCAGAAAAAACAAAGTACCGATACTGGGCATATGCTATGGACTACAGCTCATGGTGGCGGAGTTTGCAAGAAACGAATGCGGTCTAAGTGGTGCAAACAGCAGCGAAGTGGACAAAGAAACCGCACACCCGGTCATAGATATACTACCAGAACAGAAAAACATTGAAACAAAGGGCGGAACAATGAGACTAGGGGGACATGAGACGTCACTGGGAGAAGACACATTGGCCAAGGAAATATACGGCACACAAGAAATAAGGGAAAGGTTCAGACACAGGTACGAGGTAAATCCAGATTACCACCCAATATTGGAGGAAAACGGCATGGTACTTTCGGGATGGGCAAAGAAAGAAAACAAGATAGTTCAGATAGTTGAGCTCGATGACCATCCCTTTTACTTTGCAACACAGTTCCATCCCGAGTTCACGTCAACCTTTGAAAACCCAAGTCCTGTGTTCATGGGGTTTGTAAGATCCTGTATGATGGTGTGATTTCTATGGATTTCAACTGGATTTTAATTCGCTACGGTGAGATAGGTCTTAAAAGCAGCTACGTGAGAAGAAGCTTTGAAAACAGACTCATGGAAAATATAAGAAGAGGCCTTGAAAACAAGGGAATCGACGGAAAGGTCCAAAGGGGCTACGGAAGAATCTTTTTAAATACCACAGAAACAAACAAGGCCTCTGAGCTCTTAAAAAAGATATTCGGTGTAGTCAGCTTCTCGCCCTGTGTAAAAATAGAGGCGGAGTTTGAAGGAATCGTAGAAAAACTTGTCGAACTTGGAGAGGAAAAGATATCAGAAGAAGACTCTTTTGCTGTGAGAGTGAGGAGAACTGGAGAGCACGGATTCTCTTCAAAAGACATAGAGGAGGAAGCAGGGCGTATCATACTTGAAAAAACAAACTCAGAGGTGAACCTCGACCGACCCGATTTCAAGATAATGGCCGATGTAAGACAGGGACAGTGTTACATATTCGGAGAAAAAACCCCGGGTCCTGGTGGACTTCCACTGGGAACCCAGGGAAAGGTCGTGTCATTGATCACAGGGGACTGTGGATCGTTTCTCTCAACGTGGATGATGATGAAAAGAGGGTGCTCCGTTGTTGTCCTACATGGTAAAATGGATCCATATGGCGATATCGAAATAGACAGAACTATCGAAGAACTCGGAAGATGGTCCCATGGGTCTTCTGTCGATGTCATAGATTTCGACCATGGAATGAACCTATTCAACATAAAGGAGGAGGGTGAAAGGGGATATACATGTATACTATGCAAAAGGCTTCTTCTCAGAGTAGCAGAACGGGTTGCAGAAAAAGTTGATGCCAGTGCAATCGTAACAGGAGAATGGATGGAGGACAACCTCGGGGAGATGAAGTTTACGGACAGCTCAGTGGAGATACCCGTTGTCAGACCTCTGATAGGGATGAACAGAAACGAGGTAAGGGAAATGTGCAGGAACATACCTGGTGATACTTTTCCAATGACAAAGGTCTGCGAAGCCATGGAAACAGGAAAGTTCAAAGTAGAAAAAGAAAGGTTGGAGGAAATAGAAAGCAGACTAAATATAGATGAGCTCGTCGAGGATGCACTAGAGGCCCGGTAAAATCAAGATACCCAACCAGGAACTTGTTGAGAGGATAATAAAACAAAAGCTAAAGGAAAGGGGTGTGGCGAGAAGCCAGGAAAAACTCGGTGAGCTGGTTGAAATTGAACTGAAAGATATAGACCGTTCATTTCAGATATCTCCGGAAAGAGTTAGAAGGATAGCCCTAGAGATACCGGGGATAGATGTAAAGGTCGAGACCAGGAAATCCCGCGGTAAGAGGCCGGACAAGTGTCCCGTGTGTAGTAAAGAACTGGACTCCCTTTATGCAGAGAACCTAGACGGCGAAAGGATACAGGTAGGTTTTAAGTGTAGTAGCTGCGGATACAGAGGCGAAATAGAGGAGTTTGACCCAATGAGATATGAGTTTGTGCTCACAAAGGGTTAAATTATTATAACACCGATACCTTACTTAAGATGCGCCGGTGTGGCCGAGTCAGGCTTAAGGCGGTGGATTCGAGTCCGTGGATGTATTGACCACAGGGATGAAAGCGAAACATCCACTGGGCGTCAAAACCGACATGTTCCATGATCATGTCGTTTGACGAAGCCCGCGCAGGTTCAAAGCAAGCTATTTTCCCGGGAAACCCCTTTATTACCTCCCGGGGTTGTGGAAATCCTGCCGCCGGCGCTACTATTCAACTTCAACGATATTATGAACAGAAACATAAAGGCGATAGTTTTCGACATGGACGGAGTGATCATAGACTCGATGGAATACCATGCGGTATCCTTTGCAGAGACACTGGGAGACATGGGTGTTGATATAGATTCCAGAAGGGTCTACGAACTCGAGGGCATGGGTTCCGAGCTTGTTATAAAAAAACTACTCGAGGACAAAGATGTTGATATAGAAAAAGCTACATTAGACAGGCTCGTAAAGAAAAAGAGAAGGATGTTCGATGAGATAAACAAGGCGAAACCTTTCCCGGGAATAAAAGAAATAGTTGAAATTCTAAGAGACGGCTTCAAACTGGGACTTGTCACCGGCAGCAACAGAGAAAATGTAGAGGAATTTATCAGAAAATACTTCACTGATACATTTGATGCTGTGGTAACGGAAGAAGACACAGAAGGGAAAAAACCGGAACCTGATCCCTACCTGGACTGTCTGGAGAGACTGGATCTTGGATACGATGAGTGCTTGGTGATAGAAAATGCGCCCCTTGGGATAGAATCAGCAAAGAAAGCCGGGATAGAATGTTGGGCCATCGCAAGCTATCTTGATAAGAAAGTACTCGAGGAGGCAGGCGCCGACATGATTTTCAATGACCATGGTGAGTTAAAAGATTTTATTGAAAAGAACCTCATCGGGTATAACTGATATGAAAAGTTTTATATTATTCCGAGGTTAAGACCATACCGTGCGGTCGTGGTCTAGTGGCTAGGACACGACCCTGCCACGGTCGTAGCCCGGGTTCAAATCCCGGCGACCGCACCATTTGTACCTAGAAATACCAACTGCTACCATGTCTATAAAAGAAATGTTCAAAAGTAAGAGGAAGGAAGTACCCTTCATAATATTCATCGCTTTCCTGGTTTCATTTCTAATAGCAAGGATCTACGTGTATCTCCTTGTGCCCGGGTGGGCAGGTGCAGATATCTTTCCATTTGAAAGGTATATAATACACCATTTTTATTACGGCATTGCACTTGTTATAGCAGCAGGCTGGATCTCTATAGTGCATAAAGACAGAAACTTGGAAAGAGTAGCAGCTGTAGCCTACGGCCTTGGACTGGGTATATTCTTCGACGAGATAGGCCTGCTTCTCACAGAGTTCACGGATTACTGGACGGGTATAACCTATACCTTTATCATAATAATCTCCCTGCTTATGTTGAACTTCATATTTTTCAGTGGATTTTGGAGTGAAGTGGGGACAGAAATCAGCAAATTTGCAAAAAAACACAACCTCGACCGGGGCCCCCTTAGCCTGATGGGACTGGTCGATCTACTTGATGAGGTGGAAAATAAAATGCCAGAAAGTGGAAAGATAGCTACAACGGCCACGGGTCTTGTTTTGGTGTCAGCAGGAATCCTTGTAATAAGGTATCCCGCGCTGATAAGATACTGGGTCGGTGGAGCTTTCATACTGAGCGGAATAGCCCAGGTAGTTAAGGTAGTCAAAGAGAACCGACAATAAATTTAAATCTTGAAAACACAGACTGTGGCATGAACAGTAGATTCACCAGTGAGATTTACTCGGACTGGATGAGATCCACCCAGGAGAAAAAGTATAAGGAGATTTTCCTGGACTTCATACTAACACTTAAGGGAAAGGTGGATCTCGAAAAGGATAGGATACTTGATATAGGAGTAGGAAAGGGGTGGTTTGAGAAAAAACTACACGAAAGAGGAATAGATGCCGAAGTAGTTGGCCTGGATGTGGAAAGAACAGACATGGCAACAGAGGGTGTTAAATTTATAGTCGGCGACGGAGACTACATGCCCTTCAAAAGCTCTAGCTTCGACATGGTGATATCCTTTGATACAATACACCTGTTGAAAAATCCAGGTGAAATAGAAAGGGTTATAAAGGACGGTGGATTTGCTCTCATATCCACGCACTGCAACGAAAGAAACTTTAAAGAAAGGGCACAGAGAGTTAAATCACTGTTCGATCTAAAGGAGCTGAAGGAAGGACTGGTGGGGGATCCGAACGACGAGATGAGTTACGTGGTGCTATTTAAAAAGGGTCCGTAGTCTAGTGGCTATGACGTCGCCTTGACGTGGCGAAGATCGCAGGTTCAAATCCTGCCGGACCCACCATTTTAACCGCATAGCAACTGCTAAAGCAGTTAAAAATAAGATGGGGGTATTCTAATCCCGTCTAACGTATGCACTGGTTCTCTGTCTGATCCTGTAACCATAGTCAAGTGTCAGTGAAACCGGAACCTCTTCAAAGGTAACGTCATCGATGTCTCCGTCAAAGCTCATTGTACATGAGATGTGGAAAGAGCCGTCTTTTCTCAGTCTTATGGAAGACTCGTCACAGGCATCCTCTGACATGTCGAAATCATCGTGGTCTATGTCAACATCTATGTCTATCCTGTTCAGATCATCTGTCCCGGGACTTGGGTGACCACTTTCAAGATATGCGGTTCCTCCTCCTATGTTACTTCCACTCACTGTAAATGGAACCTCAATGTCACCATCTCCTACTCTTCCTGGGTTTGGTCCTGTTATATCAACCGTAAATGGACCATCTGTCACCCTTGCCTTTTCTATCCGAGGAACAGTTTCATCGGTACCTTCTATGGCCCTGTACTCCTCTTCGTGTAAAACGGGGATTAAAATCCTTGATTCTGTCTTGTACTTGTAAGGCACCCTGACCTCAGGTCTCACAGTCTCATCAGAAACACTCAAAGTCGGTGCAGACATGTCAAGACTGAAGGAAGCTCCCTCGCCTTCGAAATCCGCTGTAGGTGGGTTAAGAGACCCTACGCTGGATGGTGTAAAATCATCTGTTGTTGATGCACCACCTGCTGTATATAGCTCTGGCTCGATTTCTCTTGCTTCCACGCCACCAAGATTACGTACATCGAGCACCAGTTCAAATGTATCTCCTGAGAAAACTTGACTTGGAATTGCTTCAAGTGTTTCTATGGTGAGTCCGTATGCTGCTGGTTCTTCATCTTCCCCGAACTCTATACATCCAGAGGCAAAAACCAGCGAAACCGTAATCAGAATGATCACAAGCTCTTTTTTAAACGAAAGCATATTACTACCTCAGACTAAACTACGTAATTAGCATTTATAAAGCTTTACAGGGAAAATCGGGTGCTGAAGCCGTCTATGGCTCGACTACCAGGGGAAAATAATCGTCCTTGACATACGTGTAGTCTGCAGTTATGGTGAACACTC
>PUKU01000062.1 GCA_003550625.1 Candidatus Aenigmatarchaeota archaeon | reverse complement strand
GAAACTATCGAGATATGAAACACCCATTTTGACGATTTCCTCGGGTTCATAGTTAGATATGTTTACCATATTTTATCACCAACTAGTAATTAACATTCCTACTATATAAAGATTGGGTTTATTTACAACTTATAAGTAGTTAACTTGCCTTTTTTGCGGTTGAACCTTTTAAGTTTTCAGACCAACTTTTACATTATGTACGAGGTATGTCGCTGTGACGTCTGTGGGGATGTTTATCTTGGGGTAAATAAACCCGATACATGTCCTTTCTGTGGGGCACATAGACATCACCTGGAGTCACTGGATGTAGATGATTTTAGTTCGATCTTTCCCGGGGAACGCGTTAGATCTGATGACTCGGAAGACACAAACTTTCTTGTGGACATAGGAGATGAAGAGTTTTCAGAGATATCCGAGGAGGTATTTGAAAAGGTAAAGAAAGGTGCCGTGGACTACGGAATACTTGAGGCGTATAGTATTTTTGCTGAAAGGGTTTCTGATAGGGCTGCAGAAAGGTTTTTCAGGGGACTAGAGGAACTGGAAAAACAGTTAAAGAGATAGTAGTGTGATATGTTCCTTGATATCAAATGTTCGACGATTGAGGGAAAAAGTTTAAATACCTTGAACATAAAGTAATATCTAAGTTCAGTAGTTGGTATAAAATCCCAAACTGCTTGGGGGTGTTTAAATGATTTACGAGCACGCATCTGTTGTGAAAGTTGAATCAGAAGGTAAGGTCATAGTCAAGCCTGGGAAGCAAAGTTCCAAGGTAAAGTTCAAGGCAGACGTTGTAGAAGTGAATGGAAAAAAGAAGGTCAAAGGAAGGAAGTACGAGCTTATACAAAATATAGAGCTTCCGTATGCTATGACTGATGCAGAGTTTAAGTTCTGGAAGAAGAACAAAGAAGAGATAAACGAACTAATAGAAGAAAAGAAAAAGGCCATGGCAGTTTAAAGGCTATTTCTGGTAATTACCTGCACTACCTTTGGGTATGTCGTAGTCCCGGGGTTTGCTTATCCAACACTTAAATACTTGGAGAATAAACCCTATCTGCTAGGAGGTGAGTTTTGTGAAAGGTACAGTAAAGTTCTTCAACGCACAGAAGAACTATGGTTTCATTGAACCTGAAGATGGTGACGAAGATCTTTTCGTTCACGCAAGTGATATCGAAGATGGTCATCTCAACGAAGGCGACGAAGTAGAGTTTGAAACAGAGCAGAGTGACAAAGGACCAAGAGCCATAAACGTTAAGAAGGTCGAGTAGTTTAGTTTCCGACACGCGTTGGAAGCACACAAATCGGATTTAATTTCTTATTGTCTTTATTTTTTCTACTATATGTGATGGGTTGGTATTCGCCTAAAGGCAGATATAGTGCTCCCGCCGGGATTTGAACCCGGGTCCCGAGCTCGAGAGGCTCGTATCCATGGCCGGGGACATGCATTCCAAGCATATCAACCTTTTGGCCGGACTAGACTACGGGAGCGTAAGTGTGAACACAGTCTGTATTTACTCATCTCTGTTGGCGGGCCCGGAGGGATTTGAACCCCCGATCTGCTGGTCCGAAGCCAGCCGCCTTAAATCCTGACTAGGCTACGGGCCCATAATTGTAAGCCAGTGTTTTTATATTTGTCCCTTCTACAGAACTAAAAATTGCCTTCTATCTATTTATTTTTAGGCCTTGGCTACATGAATCAGTCTTTGATCATATCTTTGAGAAGTTTTCGTGCTTCCCTGGGATCTGCACTTCCTCCAGACCCTTTCATAACCTGGCCCACGAGATGGTTTAATGCTTCGTCTTTACCTTTTATGTAGTCCTCTGCAGCGTCTTTGTTTTCTTCCAATACCCTTTCTACAATCTCCTTCGTCTTATTTTCTGTTACCTTACCGAATCCTTTGTCTTCCTTTACCCTTTCAGGATCTTTATTCTCTGTAGCAACTACCCTGAGTATCATCTCTGCGTTCCTCTCTGTTACCTGGCCTTCGTCGATCATATCAAGAAGCTTCTTTATTTTTTCTGTGGTTAGTTTGGATTCTTTGAACCTCATATCATTGTAGTTCAGTACCTTTTTAACCGGACCCGCAAGCATACTTGATGCTCTTTCCACATCCAAGTCATCTATGAGTTTTTCAAAGGTCTTTGCTAGCTCAAAGTCTGACGATATAGTCACAGCAACTTCCCTTGAAACTCCGTATTCCTCCACATACCTCCTCTTTTTTTCGTGTGGTAGTTCCGGTATGTCCTTTGCAAGTTTCTCGATCCAGTCGGTATGCAGTTCTATCCTGGTCAGATCGGGGTCGAATATATATCCATAGTCTGCTTCCTTTTCCTTTGTTCTGAGGCTCTTCGTAGTTCCTGTGGAGTCATCGTATGTTCTGGTTTCCCTTATGACCTCCTTTCCACGTTTTTTGAGATTTTTCTGCCGTCTTATCTCGTATATAAGTGCCTTTTCGATGTCCTTGAAACCTGTTATATTTTTTACCTCTGTCCTCTCACTCCATGTTGAAACATTAGCATCACTTCTTATTGTTCCCTCGCCTGTGCTGTCGTAAACTTTAAGATACTCAAAAATATCAGAAAGCTTCCTGAGAAATATCCTGGCTTCGTTCGGGCTGCTCAGATCAGGTTCTGTTACAACTTCACACAAAGGAGTTCCACTTCTGTTGTAGTCCACTAGAACATAGTCTGCTGATGTTATCCCGCCGCCCACGTGCTTAAGCTTTCCGGGGTCCTCTTCAAGGTGAACTCTCTTTATTCTTACCGTTTTCTCTTCGCCACCGAGCTCCATTTTTATTTGACCGTTTGTTCCGATGGGGAGAGAAAACTGTGTTGTCTGGAAGTTTTTGGGCATATCGGGATAGAAGTATGTTTTTCTTGAGAAGTTCATTTCTTTTGGTATTTTACAGCCAAGAGCCTTTGCAATCTTTATACCCATCTCTATCGCTCTTTTATTTACCTGTGGCCTCGCACCAGGCATGCCCAAGCATGTCGGACATGTTCGTGTATTTGGTTCTTCTACTCCCCGGTTTGGACAACCACAGAAGAGCTTGGACTTTGTCATAAGCTGCAGATGGGTTTCTAGTCCTATCCTAACATCATTGGTCATTTAAATCCCCGGGTAGTCTATTTTACCTCTTCTGTTTTCGTAGGCGTGTGCCAGCTTCAGTATACTCTTTTCATGGAAATGGTCTGCCATTAGATGTAGACCCACAGGCATTTTTTTGTGGAAACCACATGGTATAGAAATCTGTGGCATACCGGCTAGATTAACGGGTGCAGTGAGTTTGTCAAGCTTGTACTGTTCGACCGGTTTCATTTTTCTTAGTTCCTCTATCTTAGGAGCAACTATTGGTGCCGTAGGCGCAGCAAGTATGTCAACCTTTTTGAAGACCCTCTTGAAGTCATCGATTATTTTTTGTCTGACCTTCAACGCCTTTACGTAATACTTGTCCCTGTATCCGGCCATCCTCGTATAAGTTCCAATCATAATACGCCTTTTAACTTCCTCACCAAAACCTTTGCCGCGTATCTTCGAAAAATAGTCTTTAAAACTACCTTCGATTTTATCCTCCATTCCGTAACGCATTCCACAGTACCTTGCTAGATTGGTTGAGGCCTCTGCCGGTGCTAGTATGTAGTATGTAGGTAGCGATGCCTCGGTCATATCCATTTTTACCTTGGTTATTTCAGCTCCCAGATCCTCCAGCTCCTCTGTGGCCTTGAGTACGGTCTCGGAGACCTCCTCGTCCGAAATCTCAAAGTATCCTTCGGGTAGTCCTATTCTGGTTCCTGATACATCCTCTCCCAACGCTTCTGTATACTTTTCACTGGTCCCGACGGTTGTCTGATCCTTCCTGTCCTTTCCTGATATAATATCGAGTCCTAGTGCTACATCCTCAACATTTCTGGCTATCGGACCTATCTTGTCCAGTGAGTTTGCAAATGATATGAGTCCGTGGCGAGAAACCAGTCCATATGTCGGTGTCAGACCAACTACACCACAGAAGGATGCGGGTTCTGATATTGAACCTCCTGTTGACTCGCCTAGATTTATGTGAGGTAGGTCAAGGGATGCCGCAAGTCCTGCAGCTCCACCAGAGGATCCACCGCAGCATCTTTCCTCATCCCATGGATTTTTGGGTGTTGTAAATGCACAGTTCAGGGATCCTGTTCCAAAGGCAAACTCATCCTGGTGGGTCTTTGCAAATATATTTCCACCTGCCTCCTTTATCTTCATTGCAACTGTGGCATCGTAGGGAGGTCTGTAACCTTCCAGTATCTTGGAGCCTGCGTACGTAGGATCGTCTTTGGAACATATAGAATCTTTCAGTGTGAAAGGAAGGCCGTTAAGCTCCCCTTGCTTTATTTGTTTGAGCTCAAGTTTTCTGTGCAGACCGAGAGTTTTTATCTCATCCATTCTTTCATATAGCCTGGTATAGAAATCTGAGTGATCTACATCCTCTTCAACAAAACTTCTTGCAGTCATTCCACTGTACTTCATAGATTCACCTTATCCTTGGGCCTTTGAAGAAGCCATCCTCCTTGTTCTTCGTGTTCTTCATAGCTTCGTCCCTGTCCAGACTCTCTTCCACCTTGTCTTCTCTCATCTCGTTTTTGACATCTATCGGGTGAAATGCCGGTTCAGTGTCTTGGGTGTCGATCTCATCTAATCTGGAGAACCATTCAAGTATGTTTTCCATATCTTTCTTGAAAAGTTTCTTTTCTTCTTCGGTTAACCTTATACTTGCGGTGGAAGCCACCCTGTCGATTTCTTCATCTTTCATAGTATCTACATTCAGCTATTAGATGGTGTTCAAAACTTTTAAAGTTAGGAACATTCAGCAGTTTTTTATAACTCCTTTACAACTGCACTCCTCAGATCCTTGTTTTTGATTTTAGTGTTGCTGCCTATGATACTGTCACTGATTATACAGTTCTCTATCTTACAGTTCTCTAATACGATGGAGTTTTCAATTTCCGAGTTGACTACCTCCGAGCTTCCAAGTACAGTAACATTTTTACCTATCTCGGACCCAGTTGTTGAGCCCTCGAGAAGATTCCCGTTCTGTAGTTCTTCGACCGCTCTGAGGTAACCTTTCCTGGTACCTATGTCCATCCAGTTTCCACTGAACGGGAATGCGTAACAGTCGTATCTACTGATAACCCACTGAAGAAGTCTACCCGGTGCGTCCATGTACTTTTGTCTGGGTAACTTTCCATCCCAGTATTCCTGATATTGGTCGAATACCTTCAGTTTGTTTTCAGGGAAGAAGTAGCACGCAGTCGAAGCAGTCTTTGATTCTGGGCTTTCGGGTTTTTCCTCAAATTCAGTTATTTTTCTGTCCTCATCGAAACTCACAATCCCATAGTTTTTCGCTTCCTCCATGTCCTCGAGCTCAAAACAGGCATTTGTTATCGCATCCTTTTCCTGTGAAAAATCCACGAAGTTTCTTAGATCAAAGCTGTAGTAGTTGTCTCCTCCTATGATTATGTAGTCGTCCTTCCCTCTACTTTCAATGACATTCACTATACCTCCGAGTGCACCCAGCTTTTCTTCCTCGCACTCCTGTTCCTCTATGATAAGTTTGTCCTTTTCACTTCCTCTTTTCTTCAGAAAGGATCTGAAGCCTTCTTCAAACTTCTGGTTTGTTGTTAGGTATATTTTTTCTACTTGGTCCATTTCTTCAAGTTCGTCCATTATATGTGATAGAATTGGTTTCCCTGCAAGGGGTAGTAGTGGTTTTGCCCTTTTTTTTGTCACGGGCCAGAGTCTTGTTGCATGTCCACCTGCCAGAATCAGTGCCTTCATAGCAGAAAACTTGTTTTGATTGCTTTTAAATCTTCTGAAAGTGTTGTGTGTAATCTATATATTATACAGTTGATTTGTTTGATGTCAAGCGAAAGTTTTATAAAGTATGATACTGAATGTTAGTAAATAGTTGGGTTAAGAAATAACTGACTTTCCATCCGACTGGGCATCGGTTGGTAGTTGGGCAATACGTATCCGAGCAAACTTGGGCAAGTTTGCAATGCGGAATTCTTTTGAGCTAGTTGGACTTATTCAAACTAATTCTTGGGCAGTAGAAGGTTTCGTATGAAACCTTAAAAAGATTTCGACACTAGAAAACATATTTCAAAAAACATAGAAAAGGAGGTTGAACAAAAAATGGATTCCGTAATTCAAAACGCGTTTGAAAGAAACTTTGAAAGTCCCGAAGAGGAGAAAAACAACGAATCTTCGTACAATCTGCCAAGGGGTGCAGAAAAGATAGATCGTGAGGCAGTGGAGGAAGAGTTTGATATAGACATCAATCAGGCTCAGATAAAGGTGGTAGGAGTAGGTGGAGCTGGAAACAATACTATAACCACTCTCACTGATATGGGTATCGACGGTGCCGAAACCTTGGCCCTGAATACCGACGCATCACACTTAGGTGCCTCTAGAGCGGATAAAAGAATGTTGATTGGTAGGGAAACTACCAGAGGCCTCGGGGCCGGCGGCAAACCCGAAGTTGGAAGAAAGTCTGCAGAAGAATCACAGAGGGAGATAAGAGAGGAACTGAAGAATGCAGATATGGTCTTCATAACATGCGGTCTTGGTGGTGGAACTGGAACTGGAGCTTCATCTGTTGTTGCCGAAATGGCCAAGAACGAAGGAGCGATAGTTTTAGCTGCAGTTACGATGCCATTTAAGATGGAAGGTACTAGGATCGTGAAGGCTGAAGAAGGTCTGAAAAACCTAAGGGAAGTAACCGACACAGTGATAGCAATAGAAAATCAGAGACTTCTTAAATACGCAGGTGATCTTCCTGTAAAGCAGGCCTTTGCAGTTGCCGACGAACTCATCTCTACAATGATCAAAGGAATAAGTGAAACCATAACCCAGCCTTCATTGGTGAACTTGGACTACGCAGATGTCAAGACCATAATGAAGGATGGTGGAGTTGCATCGATTGGTATAGGAGAAGCAGACTCGAGCAGCCGAGCAGAGGAAGCTACGCAGAAGGCGATGAATCATCCGCTTCTGGACATGGATTATGAAGGTGCAGATGGAGCAATAATTCAGGTCATTGGCGGTGAAGATCTCAAGCTTGATGAGATAAACAAGATAGGCGAGTCTATATCCAAGCAACTGGACCCACAGGCACAGGTGATCTGGGGAGCAAGAGTAGTTCCCGAGTACGACGGTAGCATGCAGGTCATAGCAATAATCACAGGAGTCAAGTCACCCTACATAATGGGTCCGAAATCCAAGAAAAATGACACATCTAAAAACCCAGAAAAACAAAACCAAGGAGTATCTGACGAATTGGGAATACGGATGCTCAGTAAATGAGCACTTTCTACACCCCACTTAATTCACCTCCACACACCCCACACCCCCACACACCCCACAACCGGGAGGGCGGACGGATGTTCGCCCTTCCAACTTCTACTTCTAATGTGGTCAACATGAACAGAAAGGCGACGTATCTACTTCGGAAACATCACAGAAAGGTTTCGGCTACACTGGGAGTTTTATTTATCTTTGCTGCTGTCGCAATCTGACAGTTCCTTATTCGCGGACTTCAAAAACTTCTCCGTCCTCAGCTTGATTTTTTTTGCATATCTATTGAGTCCCTTCCAGTCTCTCAGATCCTTTTTATTGTATCCATCTATGTGTGTAAAGGAGCTTATCCTTCTTCTTGGTGGTGCTTCAGGTATTTTTTCGGGATGTCCGACGGGTATCATTGCAACAGGTCTTATTCTGTCTATGCCCTCACAGTTCAGTTCTACAGACGCTTGGTCTTCGTCGAATGCTCCTACCCAACATGAGGCGAGGCCCATTTCGGTCGCCCTCAAAAGTATATTTTGAACTGCTGCACCAGTTGCCTGTATTCCGTATAGATCCGTGCCTCTTTCACCGTAGTTTTTCTCGGCCAGTTCCTTGTTGAGGCAAACAACAAGAACTACCGGGGCTGATTTTATCCAGTTCTGTTCCAGGGCTATGTCCGCTAGATTTTCCTTTATTTCATTGTCCTTTACAACTATTATCTCCCATGGTTGCGTATTTCCTGCAGAAGGTGTCCATCTGACTGCATCCAGAAGCTCACCCACCTCTTCCTTCGTTAGTTTTTCGTCTTTGAACTTTCTTGTGCTTCTTCTCCGTAGAACTGCTTCTAAAACATCCATATTATCCCATTAAGAAGTTTCGATGAATCTATATAAATCTTGAATATCGGCGAAATGGTGCGGGGGGCAGGATTCGAACCTGCGAAGGTACTAAACCACTAGGTCCTAAGCCTAGCCCCTTTGACCGCTTGGGTACCCCCGCGAATGATGCTCCCGCCGGGATTCGAACCCGGGTCCCTGGCTTTCTTCTTTCATTGCCAAAATGGCTCAATCCTTTCGGAATCGAAAGGCCAGTATCCATAGCCAAGGACGTGCACTTCGTGCACGTCAACAGTTTGGCCGGACTAGACTACGGGAGCCTACTCAAACCTGTAATCTAAAAAATAAAAAAGGAAGGGGAAACCTTTAAAGGTCCCTTGCTTGTACAGTTTTCCTGCCGTTAGCGTCAGCCCTTTCAGTAGCTCTTTCTATTAAAGCTTCTACTTCTTCGTCAAGCTTTTCGTAGAAGTCGGAGCTAACGTTTTTGCTACCAGCGGCTTCCTTTACAGCGTTCTTTACAATCAACACGTAGATCACCTCCTTTTGT
>PUKU01000036.1 GCA_003550625.1 Candidatus Aenigmatarchaeota archaeon | reverse complement strand
TTTTTCTCCATGTCCACTAGAACCTGAATCTCGGGTAGTTCAAACTCCGCCTTCTTCCCGGGCTTCTCCTCCAGTTTTTTCCCTAACTCCCGGTTGAACTCCGCCTTAATCTCCTCACAGTGTTCGATTCCGATCTCTTCCCAGATATCTTCCTCCCTCTTTACAAGTTCATCTGGTAACCTGGTTCCGATCAGGAAGTTTTCGAAGTCGTAACCCTGGAGCTTTGCCATTACCTTGCCTGCCCACTCGTCGAGCTTTCTGAAAAGTCCCTGACAAACTACACATTCCTCGTCTTCTCCGGATTCTGGTCTGTAGTGCCTAAAATCCACCTCCAGGAAGTTCACTTCGTCCACCTCCATACTATGTCCTGTATCCATCTCCATGGCAATGAAACTCCTTACAGTCTTCCCACGCTCTTCGTTGGACATACCTGTGAGTAGCTGTGCGAACTGCCGTCCAAGGCAATGGTCACACACATATCCTTTTCCCAGTATTTTCATGGCTCTCTTGTAGATCTCCATACTACCACCTTTATTTCACAGGGAAGTTTTAAAGCCTTTGACTTAAGAGAACAAGACTTATAAATATATGGAAACCGTATGTTTACCCAATGTCTCGGAATATTGAGCGGATTGAAACCGGGATTCCTGGCCTTGATGAACTCATCGAAGGTGGTTTTGTCAAGGATAATGCTATTCTTGTTACAGGATCAACAGGTACAGGAAAGACCATATTTTGCTCACAGTTTATCTGGGAAGGGCTTGTGAAAGGCGAGAACTGTATGTTCATAACCTTCGAGGAACGACCCGATAAGATAAAACAGGAGGCACTGGACTTCGGATGGGATTTACAGAAGTACGAAGACAACGGCCAGCTCAAGATAAGACACAAGGATCCATTCGACACTGCGGAAGGTGATGAGCTTTTCTGGTTCCGCAACGAGCTTGAGAAATACAACGTGGACAGGCTTGCTATGGACTCCACGTCTATTCTCTCTCTGTACTACGATGATCAGTACAAGGTAAGGGAGAACCTTTTCAAGATGGTTAGAACCATAGAAGAAGCAGGCGTTACAGCCTTGCTGACGACAGAGGTGGAAGAGGGACAGGACAATCTTACCCGTTTCGGCGTCGAAGAGTTCTTGGTAGACGGTGTGATAAAACTGGATATCTTATACATGGGCAGTGGAAGTTCCAGGAGCCTTTCGGTTAGGAAGATGCGGAGGACCAACCATGATACGAAGAGCCACGGTATGATGATCACAGACCAGGGTCTGAAGGTTTCTGAATGAACTTTTGGAAAACTACATTAAAACCACATCTTCGCATTCTACTCTTTGTGTTTTTTAAACTACAGAAACAATAGTTTACTGAAGGTGGTCCCCATGGATATAAGCGGACTGGTGCTTTTCGAGAACAATCCTTATTTCTTTTTAGCAGCCTTCGCCATCCTGGGAGGTGGAATCAAGTATATAGATGATGCCTTTGATGAAAGGACCTTTAGTAAGGACCGCGCAGTTTTCACTGCGCCCGTTCTTGGTGTACTCTGGGCCTACACATCACTTGTGAACGGAGCAGCCGGTACCATACTTCTGGCTATAATCCTTTCAGTTTTTCTAACAGGAAAGATAGATAACAGGGCCCATAAGATAGGACTGGTTACCGTGATAGCACTTCTGATACTGGCAGGCTTCGAGATTATGTGGATACCACTTGCAGTTCTTGTAATAGCGGGCATATTTGACGAAAAGGGCAACGATATAATGGACGAGAAGGCAAAAAGCTTTACCTTCAATGGAACTATTAAGAAGTTCATTATTCAGTTCTTCCGATACAGATGTGTAATGAAGATAGGAGTTGTTGCTCTGACTATCATCGGAACTATACCCATTTACCTCTTCGCGGCCTTCCTACTTTTTGATATAGCCTATCATATTGTTTCTAAAATAAGTAAAAAGAAAAAAACAGGCTCGTCGGACCTTGCACTGCCGTGGTTTGGCCAGAACTTCAGCTTCCTTGATTCGTGATCCAGATGGAAACGATAGACTGCGACGTCCTTGTCGTTGGCGGTGGGCCTGCAGGATGCAGTGCTGCAAGAGCTGCAAGTCTTTCTGGTAAAGATGTACTGTTAATTGATAAAAAGGATAATTTCAAAGGTATAGCCTGTGCTGAGGGATTTGGTTCCTACCTCTTGCCTTTATTGCCTTTCAAGATACCCCCCAAACTTTTCAAGAAGAAAACCAGTGGGATGAGGTTTATGTCTGGTGATGTAGAGGTTATAAAGAAAGGAGGCTTCTACAAAGGCTGGACTTTGGAGAGGGAGGAATTTGATGAATGGTTGATGAAGAAAGCAAAAAAATCAGGTTCAGCAGTTCGGAGGAAATGTGAACTTATGGAAATAAAGTATAGTGGAGATTACAATGTTGAGGAATGTAAAATTGATCACGACGGAAAGGAAATTTTAGTCAGGCCCTCTAAAGTGGTAGCTTCTGATGGAGTAAATTCTGATGTAGCTAAATCATTAGAAGTTTTGAAGGAAAACGAAGTAGGACATGTTTATAGTTGGGAACTCGACAATCTGGACATCAAATATCCGAATTTAGAACAGCTGTTTTTTGGAGATTTTGCTCCAAGGGCCTATGCATACATTTTTCCTAAGTCAAACAGTAGAGCAAACGTAGGAGTTGCAAGTACTTTAAGTTCAGAAGGTCTTGAGGAAAAATTTGATTACTTTTTAGATAATGTAGTATCAGATCAGATGGGTAATTTCACTAAGAAAGTTGAGAGGTCTGGAAAGGCTCCAACGAAAAATCAGATATCAAGGTGGAGATATGGTGACATAGTATTTACCGGGGATGCTGCTAATCAAAACTTCAAACCTTATGTGGAAGGAATATTACCCGGTATAATTTGTGGTCATATAGCTGGAGAGTTTGCTTCCGGTAGTTCATCAAGAGAATACAGGGCTCAGGTAATGAAAAAACTAGGGAATTCATTCCAAGAGTCGGATTTGATATTTGATAAAATGTATGAAATATATGATAAATTTGATGGTGAGAAAAGAGATTTACTTGTAATGTACCTATTTACAAGGAACAGTGTTGAAGCCGTTGAGAGAGTTGAGGATATGCCCGTTGGTGAACTGAAAAAGACAATTTCAAAGGAAGGTGGCGGCATTGATCGTCTCGTTAGTATGCTTTGGTATATTTCCTGGTACTCTAAAGTCCTCACCACTGGTAGCGATTAAAAGGAAAGGAGTTTCACCGAGGTTTTCTGTTATTGATTCCCTTAAATTAAAGAAGTCTTTTCCTATGGCCTCCAGGAGTGCAGAACAGTATATAGTAAAGTTTAAATCAGCTTTTTCAAATATTTCTGTATTTCCGAATACTTTATCAATTGTTTCAAGGAGTGTTTGTCCTGAAGTCCGTCCTAAGAAAAGTCTTTCTGAATCTATTTCATAACCACATATAATCTTATTGCCTATAATAACTCCCATGACTTCGGGGAATATTTCACCCTCCTTTTCAAATATTAACGGATAGAAGAATGTTTTTCTATGGAGGCTCTCGTTCAGAAACTCTTTAGGCCAATTAAACCTCTCTAATAATTTTTCAGTGGCATAATTATCGTCTATTTCCTTTATTATGTAACCTTTACTACCTTTTTTGATTTTTAATTCCTCCTCTGTTTTCTCTACGGCTGCCTCTGATGTCATATATACATTTTTATTTATTCCAACAGCCAGCAAAACCAGAGAATTCCTACTAACCTTTTTATCAAAAAACTGAAAGTTTGAAGCCATTTTATTGTTGTCTGTAGTAGAACCTCCTATTATCTTGAATTCAGGGAGTTCTTCACTTACGTTTTTAAGAACTATTTCCTCCTTTCCGACCCCCTTCCCAAATAATTTTGAGGAAATCCAGAGTAATTTTGAAGCAAGAAAACTGGCTACCTTTGAATTGTAAACTCTTTTACTCCCCAAACCAGGTATCGAAGGCATCTCACTTCCAGAGGTGAACATGAAAACCAGCTTTTCGTCATGCTCAGAGTCTTTTAACTCCTCTCTTATTTCCTTTGAACATTTTTTAGCCTTGCTTTTTGGTTTGCCCTTTGTGTTATGTCCGATTGTATATGAAACCTCCATGTCTTCATATTCTACTGCCATGGCTGAAACTCCTCTCGTGTAGCAGCCTTGTTGGGACATGAACCCTGCAACGGTTCCGCCTACGAGCGGAGCGTCGGGGAACTCGTCTTTGACTATATCCAGGAACTTTTGAAACTCGCCCTCGTAGTGTATAGTGCTGAATAGAAGTATGAAGTCCGGGTCTACATCATCTTGTTTTATCTTATCCACCAGCTCCTGGCCTACTCTCTTTCCGTCCCACAGTCTGCTCACGGTGACCGAGGCCTTAAAGTCTTCAGACAAAAGAATTCCTCCATTTATCCTTTATTTTGGACTTATTTATTTTTGACTAGAAGATTTCTGTCAGCAGCTTATCTCATTATCTCGTCTATCTCTCTCTTTCTGTTCTCTATCTCTACCTCTAGTAGTCCTCTGTTGGCAAGGGCAGGATATATGACAATCAGTGCAGTGTTTTTGTCAAGAACTGTTAGGTCTACGATGTAGTCGTCTATTTCCGAGTCTATGCTTTTTAGTCCGTAGTCGTAAAAATCTCTTATAATTGTAAAGAAGTCATCGGTCGTTCTCCGTATAAGCTTCCAGAGGTCTATATCATCTATCTCGTTTTTCTCTGGAACTACGCCATCCAAACCCTTCTTTGCAATCATACAGGCCTTAACATCTTCAAGTCTTATGAGATCATCGAGTACGTTCAGAATCTCGCTTCTTGTGCTCATACAGACTAAGCTTTTGTTGGGATAATTAATATAACTGTTGGTGGCTTTCAGCAAAGCCATGCCCTATATTTTTATTCTAGTTTCCAGGTATTACTCCTATGGAAGGAAGGAAGACAGTTCTTTTTATCGTGGACGGTTTAGGTGGAAGGCCTACCGATATGGATGGACAGACATGCCTGGAAGCCGCGGATACGCCCAACCTTGATAGTATGGTCTCGGATGGATCCGGTGGTATGATGTACTCCGTTGGAAAGGGCGTAGCACCAGGAAGCGATACAGCCCATCTTTCTATCCTTGGGTATGATCTAGATGATATAGGATACTCGGGCCGCGGTATATTCGAAGCCCTGGGATACGGGATCGAGCCCGGGAAGAATGATGTGTGTTTCCGTACAAACTTTGCCACGGTCAATGAAGAAGGAGTTGTGGAGGACAGGCGTGCAGGGAGGATAACAGAGGGGCAGGAAGAGTTGGAAAGCCTTGTCAACAGCGTTGAGCTCAACGGAGCAGACTTTGTGTTTAAGAGTACAAACCAGCACAGAGGTGTGTTTATACTAAAAGGCGAAGGATTGTCGGACAACGTCGAGGACGTGGATCCACATGAAACCGGTGTAGAGATTAAAAAATGTGTGCCCGAGAAGGACGAGGACAGCAGGAGGACGGCGGATATTGTCAATGGGTTTGTCGAAAAAACAAGATCCGTGCTTGAGGATGCCGATATAAATAAAAGGAGAAGGAAGGATGGGAAGAAGCCTGTGAATGCTTTGTTGCTTCGCGGTGCATCAAAACCCCTTAGGCTGGAACCCTTTGACGAAAAGTACGATGTCGGCTCCTTTTGTGTTGCAGCCGGACCGCTTTACATGGGAATTGCGAGGCAGGTTGGTATGAAAGTGATAAAACCCTATGGTGCTACAGGGGACTTTGACAGCGATCTTTTGGCCAAGGCCAAAGCTGCCGTTGAGGGTCTGGAGGATAAAAATTTTGTGTTTATACATGTGAAGGGAGCCGATAACGCAGGACACGACAGGGACGCCGATAGAAAGAAGAAATTCCTTGAAAAAGTAGACGAAGCCGTTGGTTACCTTCTTGATAACCTGGACTGGGGAAGAACAAAGATAGCCTTTACAGGTGATCACTCCACACCCGTTGAACTAGGGAACCATTCTGACGATCCGATTCCGATTGTCTACTACGGTGAAGGTATTGACAGGGATTCTGTGGTTCGTATAGGTGAAAAATGGTGCAGGGAAGGAGATGTTGGTTATATTGATGGTATGGATGTGATCCCTGGATTACTTGGGACTTCTTCGCAACCCGAGGAGGAAGGTTTTTGATGAGAAAGCGAGTAGGAGATCTGAGTCTTTCAATAAGGAAGATTTCGGAGAAGGCAAACAAACATGAAGACTGCGTACGGTTGGATATAGGCCAACCTAGTTTTGATACACCTGAATACGTCAAGGAGAAAGCAAAGGAGGAGCTATCCAAAGAGCAGAGTTACACGTCCCTTTACGGTATTCGGGAGCTAAGGAAGGCCATAACCGAAGGGGAGAACAGGAAAGAAGCAGTGGGTCCAATGGGCATCGATCTCGACCCAGAAGACGTCATGGTCACTGTAGGTGCAACACAAGCTCTGTACACAGTCTTTGCTTCGATGCTCTCGACCGACGATAAAGTTGTTCTAGACGATCCCTGCTGGGTTCCATACCAGACGATTTCGGAGGTAAACGGCAATAGTTGGGAGCAGGTTGATTTTTTTGATTGTGATGGACTCACCGACGGTGCAAAGGAGGCAATAGATGGTGCCGAGATGGTTGTTGTAAATACACCTACCAACCCAACAGGTCATGTTATGACCAGGGAAGAGGCCAGGGAGTTAGGTGAGTATGCTGATGATGCAGGAACGTTGTTGGTTTCGGACGAAGTATACCATAGGTTTGTGTACGATGGTAAACATTACTCCCCGACTGCTTACTGTGAAAACTCGATAGTTGTTGGTTCCGTATCAAAGAGTCATGCGATGACCGGTTGGAGAATAGGCTGGCTTGTAGCACACAAAGAACCGATAGAGGACTTCAAAAAAGTATCTAGGGCTATGATAGGCTGCCCACCGAGGATAAACCAACTTGCTTCCATACATGCTATACGTAATGATAAACATGTGGATGAAATGAGGTCAGTTTACAGGAAGAGGCGTGATATCGTTGACAGAAGGCTGGAGGACATGGGCCTGGAGTTCAAGGAACCACAGGGTTCATTCTATGTGTTTCCCGATGTCGGCAGGTATTCCTGGAGCTTCTGCCTTGATATGATAGAGAAGGGCGTCGCGATGGTTCCTGGTGAGCCATTCGGACCCGGAAGTAAGGAGAACGTCCGCATATGTTTTGGTTCTGCTACAGAGAAGGAGATAAACAGGGGCCTTGATATACTCGAAGAGGAGATTTCTTAGGATTTTTATACTATAGTATACTATATAATACTATGTCCAAGGTTATCAGCTTCAAAGTACCCGATGGAATGGCCAGGGAAATAGACAAGGCAGTGAAAAAAGGTAACTACCAGTCTCGTGGTGAGTTTCTCAGGGCACTGGTCAGAAGTTTCAGAGGAGAAGGTCCGGGTAACGTTAGAAATATTCTTTAGAGATCCAGAAAAGTTAAAAGCCCAGGGTACTATAGAAACAAATAATGTCCAAGATAAGGGATATAAAAGCCAGGGAAATACTGGATTCTCGTGGAAATCCTACGATTGAGACGGAAGTATTTACCAAGAGAGGCTTTGGTAGGGCTGCAGTTCCATCTGGAGCTTCAACGGGTAGGTACGAGGCACTCGAACTGAGGGATAGTGGAAGCAGATACCATGGAAAGGGCGTGAGAGAAGCCGTTTCGAAGGTTAATAATGAAATAAAAAACGAGCTTGTGGGTATGAAATGCCAGAGGCTGGTAGACCTTGACAGGAAGATGATAGAGCTGGATGGTACGGAGGACAAGAGTTCCCTAGGGGCAAATGCAATTCTTTCTGTTTCCCTAGCAGCGGCCAGAGCTGCCTCAGACGAATCGAACAAAGAGCTCTATGAGCTTCTTAATGAGAAGTTCTTTCCCGATAGAAAAATGAAAGTTCCTAAACCTTTTCTGAATATACTCAACGGCGGTGAACATGCAGGAAACGATCTAGCTATACAGGAGTTCATGATAGTTCCTTTCATGGGAGCTATAGAAGAAGATATTCGGGTTGCCTCGGAGATATATCATGAACTAGGGAAAATTCTCGTTGATAAACACGGTAAGTATGCAACAAACGTTGGTGATGAGGGTGGCTTTGCTCCGCCTTTGTCCAAGACAAGGGATGCGATTGAGCTTGTTCTTGAAGCTACAAATGGAGTGGGATGCTCTCCAGAAAATGAAGTTAAACTGGCTTTAGATGCAGCTGCATCCGAGTTTTGTAAGAATGGAGCCTATTCCATCGATGGTAGGACAATGAACGTTGATCAGCTAGAGGATTTCTGGATAGAACTTCTCGAAGAGTATCCTATCCACTCTATAGAGGATCCCTACGATCAGAACGATTTCGATGCTTTTGCTTCGTTGAACGAAAAAACAGAGACGATGGTAGTTGGTGACGATCTTCTTGTTACGAATCCAAGGAGGATAAGGAAATGTATAGAGACATCAGCATGTGATACACTTCTACTCAAGCTAAATCAGATAGGAACCTTGACTGAGGCTGTGGATGCGGCTAAACTTGCACACGGCGACGACTGGAAAGTTATAGTTTCACATAGGAGCGGAGAGACTACAGATTCGTTCATCGCAGACCTTGCTGTGGCCATGGGTGCCTACGGTATAAAAGCAGG
>PUKU01000103.1 GCA_003550625.1 Candidatus Aenigmatarchaeota archaeon | reverse complement strand
GCCGGATCGTGTACTATATCAACAATCTCTCCTTCTACATCGTCGAAGTCTGCTACCTTATCGTACCTGTGACTGGGGGTGCGTATGTTTCTGCTACTTCCCATCCTCCTTGATCTTGTTCTTTTTGGCATGTATATCAGCCTAAAGCATACCCAATCTTGTTGCTATGTCTATTGCATTGTCTTCTTTGGATAGTTTCACTATGGCTTTTTTGTTTCCTTTCATGGTATTCATGGTTTTTACATCTACTATAGTGACTCCGAACTCCTTTTCTACTGCCCACTTTACCTGTTCCTTGTTGGACTTCTCGTCGACTATGAACACGAGTTTGTTTTCCTCCTCTACCATGTTTACGGACTTCTCCGTGAGATGCGGATACTGTATTATATCCAATGGTCTTTTCAAGCGCTCCACCTCTCGTCTATCCTTTTGATCGCCGACTCCGTGTAAACGGTGAGTCTTGACCCGTGGGCTCCGGGTGATAGTATCTCCGAGTTGAGATCATCGACCTTTACAGCCTCAACACCGGGTATATTTCTTGTAGATTTTTTTATACCTTGGTCCTCATCGAATACGATCAGTATGGACTTCTTTCTCTTGTACCTCCGTCCTCTCATCTTACCTTTTCCGCTTCTTACCTTCTTGTGTCTGGCCCTTTCCAGTTCCTCATCAAGCCCTATATCTCTTAAAAAACTTTCTACCTCCGAAGTCTTTTTGAATGACTGTATTCCGTCCTCTGCTACTATGGGAAGTTGACAGTCAAACCTGTGGTTTCTTTCTCTGACAGCCTCCTCGGAAGCAGTGGATGCTATAGCACTTCTGGTTGCCTTTAGCATTTCCTTTTTATTCATCTTTTTGCTTCTATCCTTTTCGGCCTTCGGTGGGTGTGCCTTTATACCACCCACGGCGTGGGGAGCAAGCATAGCCCTGAACCTGCGTGCCGTGTCTCCGTGCTCTCTTGGCATCCTGGACATCTCTCTATTCATCATCATGCTATTGGGATCCACATGTCTTGATCCCTCGTAGTGTGCCGATGTCTTCATACCTGCTCTTTTATCTGCACCGTACCTCTGCCTTCTTCTGGACTGGTAATATTCGACGGCCCTCTTTATCAGATCCGGCCTATGGTCTTCTTCGAAAACCTCAGGTAGCTCTATTTTTCCAGCCTCTTCTCCGTCCTTTGATAAAATCTTTACCATATCATACACCCTGTTGGCTTGATGTCTTTATTTTCTTTATTTCCACAGGCAGCTTTCCGTCGTTCTTCAGACTTTTTCTGAAAAGAACAAGTCTTTTTTTGGGTCCAGGTGTGCTTCCCTTTAACAGCATGGCATCTTCCTTGATCAAGCCGTAGTTGTTGAAACCGTCCACCGGATTTACTTCGTCCTTCTCGAAGGTACCTATGAAATGTTTACATTCATCGGTCCTTCTGTGGAACCCATGTTGTCCTGGCTGTGGTGCAGTGTGAAGGACTCTTCCCTGTCCTCTTGCTCCCATACTTCCTATGTGCCTTCTTTTCTCATCCTTTCTTCTGTCTATGGTTGTGCCGTATCTTTTAACAGTTCCCTGGAAGCCCTTACCCTTTGTTATGGCAACGGAGTCCAGAAACTCTCCTTCTTCGAACACTTCCCCTACCTTTATTTCATCTCCTATCCTGTCTTCGGTGAACTCCTTTTGTTCTTGGAAACTTCCTCCAAGCGGAACTTCGAAAACCTCAGGCTTCTTCTTACCGAGACCACTTCTTCTGGGCTGTGTGCATACAACCAACCTTATCATATCTCCTTCCTCGTCGAAATCCTTACTGTGTGGTATATGTACATGTTTTCGGATATCCTTGGGGACATCGTCTTCGTCTGCGCCTACGTCCTCCACGGCCTCGTATCCTTTGTCCGTGTTCCTGTAAAGCCTTGCACCTATTACGAAAAGTGGAGGTATATCGAAAACAGTTACGGGAGCAGAAATAATCTGGTTCTTGGTCGGTGAGGTTTTTCTCAGATCTTTCATGGTGACCTGTGTCATGCCAGCCTTGTAACCGGCAAAGACAAGTGGTTTGCACTCATCGGTTTCGACCCAGGAGTTTATCGAAGGATAGATACGTCTAGCCCTCTTCCTGGGCCACATTCCCTTCGATCCTTTCCTCGGTTTTCTTACCTTGGCCATATTACCACCTAACTTCTATCTTTTACCACGTAAACCTTTTAAAACCTGTGGTCCGATGACACTAAACGACCACGGTTTCTGGTATTTATAATACTTTCTAGGCTAGGCGCCTGTACGAGCAGTGGATCAGGTTCTATCGTTCTGTCCCGGAAAGACGGTCTTTCCGTAACGAAACTCCAACGGTGTCGAGAGACATCCATACTTTAGAAGAAAAGGTATTTAAAGGTTTTGAAAGTGGCGCTGGGGGAGGGATTTGAACCCCCGTGTGCTTCCTCAGAGGACGTGCAACTGGGCACGTCAGCCTACAAGGCACACCGGCTTTATGGTAATCCATGTGGTGGATATTTCCAGGCCGGCGCGTTGGGCCAGACTTCGCTACCCCAGCATAGCCAAGAATATTGTTCAGTGTTTATTTAAAATCTTTACCGAAGTGGAACAAACAACTGGAAACTTAATCATATGGAGAAATCAAGTTCTGAAATATGTTGGATTCCCACAGTCGAGGTCCACGTAAACTTCTGAATTATCGGTCTCCCTGTCGTCCGAAAGTACTTGTTCGTATGTTGAGTTTCCGGGGATACCATCGTCCCCGTAACTTACCTCCGTACCAGATCTGGCGCAGTTGGTGCTACCTATGGGATAAAGCGTTGTATTTGCAGAAACTTTCTTCCTTCGGGGTCTGTTCATGACAACAGCGATCTTTCTTTTCATATTGTCACCAGTTAATGACTATATACAAAAACTTATAAGTCTTTATGTTCTGGTTTGTGTCGCACGGAGAAAATGTATTTTAATCCTCAAGCTCTATCTCTATGTTTACTTCTTCGGGTATGTCTGTTCCCATTATCCTTCTGAGAGCCCGTTTGTTTGCCTCCATCTCTATCAGTCGCTTGTGTATCCTAAGCTCGTAGTGGTCCCAGGTTGCATTTCCGTGGCCGGTACCCTGTCCGGATGGGGTCTTCATAACAGGTACCCTTAGTTTCTTTGTTGGAAATGGGATGGGTCCAGAGTATGCAACGCCGTACTTTTCTGCTATAGAGGTTATTCTACGGCATATCTCTTCAAGGACCTCGTGGTCCTTTCCAGCCAAATTTATCCTTGCTTTACCTGGCATTGTATCACAACGGCATACGACTTTGGAAGGTTAGAATTTAAATACCTTTTGGTGATTGGTCTCACCGATAAAATAGATAAATGGGGTAAAATAAAAAATTGAGAGGTTTTAGGCCTCTTCTGTCACTTCTATGCAGATACCTGCGGCCACGGTCTTGCCCATGTCTCTGATTGCAAACCGGCTGAGCTCGGGGAACTCCTTCTGTGTCTCTATTGCCATGGGTTCAGTCGGCCTGATCTTGACCACTGCGGAATCACCTGTCTTCAAGTAGTCAGGATTCTCTTCCACTACCTCACCTGTCTTTGCGTCCATCTTCTTCTCAAGTTTTACGAACTTGGAAGCTATCTGTGCGGTGTTACAGTGGAAAACAGGCGTGTAACCTTCGGCAATCACATTCGGATGACCCATCACTATTATCTGAGCTCTGAACTCCTTTGCTACCGTAACAGGATTGTCTGGGCTGCAAGCTACGTCTCCTCTTTTGATGTCGTTCTTTGATATGCCTCTTGTGTTAAATCCTATGTTGTCACCAGCTTGTGCTTCTCCGACTTCCTTGTGATGCATCTCTACAGACTTGACCTCGCCTGTTGCATTCGAAGGTAAGAAGAGAATCTTGTCACCCTTCTTGATTTTACCTGTTTCGACCTTTCCTACAGGAACTGTTCCTACACCTGTGATGCTGTAGACGTCCTGTATTGGAATCCTCAAAGGCTTTTCTATAGGCTTGGTCGGTTCTTCTAGACTGTCGAGTGCTTCTACCATAGTTGGTCCATCGTACCAGTCCATGTTGCCCTTGTCCTCTGCGATGTTATCGCCCTTGTAGGCCGAAGTCGGTATGAAAGGAATTCCGTCGGTCTTGAAACCAATGCTCTTTAGGAGATCTGTTGCTTCCTTCTTTGCTGCTTCGAACTTGTCCTCTGCATAGTCTACCGTGTCCATCTTGTTGATGGCTACAATCAGCTCGTTGACTCCGAGAACCTTTGCAAGGTAACTGTGTTCCTTGGTCTGGTCCTGGACGCCGTCCTTGCCTGATACAACAAGTATTGCAGCGTCAGCCTGTGAAGCTCCTGTAATCATGTTCTTGACGAAGTCTCTATGACCCGGTGCGTCTATAACCGTGAAGTTGTAGTTGTCCGTGTCGAACTCCGTGTGGGCTACGTCTATTGTAACCCCTCTTTCTCTTTCTTCTTTGACTGTGTCCATAGCAAACGCAAAGCCGAAAGTTTCCTTTCCAGCCTCCTTTGCTGCTTCTTCGAGCTTCTTGTACTCCTTTTCCGGTAGGTTTCCTGTGCTGTAGAGCAGGTGTCCTACTAGTGTGGACTTACCGTGGTCTACATGACCTATCGTGACTAGGTTCAAATGTGGTTTTTCTGCCATATTCACACCTCCTTTTTGAACTATGGGATTAATACCCCTTTTGTAATATGTATTATTCCTTTATAAATACTAGCTTATAAGCTTCATGCACCTGGTTGTGGAATTTCTTTACCCAGGCCTTTCCTTTCTCTGATGTCCTTTATCCTTTCGGTTCTAAGGCTGTCGGGCATGTACTCGAAAAGTACATCCTTGAGATAGTAGAATCCTTTACCCTCAGTGCACGACTTTAGTTCACCCTCGAAGCCAAACATCTCTTCGACGGGTAACTTTACAGTTAGAACTGCAACTCCTTCCTCAGTGTCCACGTTTACAACCTCTCCTCTCCGGTTCTGGACCTCTGTCATAGCACTTCCCATGTGTTCCTGTGGTGATTCAACACGGAGTATCTGCTTGGGTTCAAGTAGTGTTGCATTTGAGCTAAGTATACCGTTGTTTACTGCGGACCTCACAGCAGGCATGACCTGTGCAGGACCTCTGTGTATCGCGTCTTCATGTAGCTTTGCATCCACTAGCCTTATGAGCATTTTTGAACACGGTTCCCTTGCAAGCGGTCCCTCATCTATTCTTTTACTCACAGCTTCTCGGACTAGTTCTATTGTGTCGTTTAGATACTGTATGCCCTTTGTAGCATCGGTAAATATGTTCTTCTCCTTTATCAGCTCTACTCCCTCTGCGTCTTCGTCTTCCATTCCAAGATCCTTGAGCTTGTTGGAGAGGTCGCTGTCCTTGCCCTTGTACTCCCCTTCTTCTATCTCTCCGTCTACTATTGCCTGGTATATTTTGTCATCCAGAGGCTCTACCTCGAAGTAGAACTTGTTGTGTTTGTTGGGACTCTTGCCTTCGAAGGTCTTGCTCTTGTTCTTTACTGTCTCCCTGTATACAACGATAGGCTTTGAGCTTTCAACCGGTATTCCCTCGTTCTTGAGACCCTTCTCAACCTTTGCCTGTATGTGAAGTTCACCAAGTCCAGACACAAGGTGTTCCCCTGTTTCCTCATCTATATCCACTTCCAGTGTAGGATCCTCCCTGCTGATCTTACGAAGGAACTGTACCAGATCAGGTAGATCCCTTGTTCTTTTTGCTTCTACTGCCTTCGTTACAACCGGTTCGAATACATGTTTTATCTCCTCGAAGGGTTCTATCTTGTACTCGGGACTGCATATTGTTTCGCCTGAAAAGGCACCCGAGACACCTACCAGGCCTATTATATTACCAGCCTGGACCTCTTCCATTGGGACCCTTTCCTGTCCCTTGTAAACACAGACCTGCTGGACTCTTTCCTCTTTGTGCTGTCCAACGAGATGTACCTCCTGTCCTTCCTTCAGACGCCCGGAGAAAACCCTGCCTGTGGCAACGGATCCCGCGTGCGGATCATCGTATACCTTTGTTGTTATGGCAGCAAGCTTTCCTTCTGCATTACATTTTTTCATATCCTTTCCTATTTCCGATTCCGGATCACCTGGCCATATCTTGGGTATCCTGTAGTTCTGTGCCTTTTCAGGGTTTGGTAGATGTCTTATTATTCCATTTAGAACTATCCTGTGAAGTGGTGCTTCCTTCCAAAGCTCCTTGTGTTCTTTCTTCGAGCACTTTTCCTGTATGTCCTTGAATGTTATGCCTGTCTCATCCATGTAGGGCTTTGATATTGCCCAGTTCTTCAGTGCGGAACCAAACATAACAGAACCGTCATCTACCGAAACAGTCCATTTTTTCTTGTAGTCTTCCTCTGCATACTTCCTTATGAGGTTGTTGACCTCTCTTATTATCTTCATAAACTTTTCCTGCATTCCTTTGGCATCCATTTCCAGTTCGTTTATGAGCCGATCGACCTTGTTTATGAAAAGGACTGGCTTAACCCTTTCCTTCAGTGCCTGCTGTATAACCGTTTCGGTCTGTGGCATAACGCCTTCTACGGCACATGCAAGTATTATTACTCCATCGACGGCCCTCATTGCTCTTGTAACATCTCCTCCGAAGTCAACATGGCCCGGTGTGTCTATCAGATTTATCAGATAGTCGTCCTCATTGAACCTGTGTACCATCGATACATTTGCTGAATATATTGTAATTCCCCTTTCCTGTTCCTGGTCGTCATAGTCCATGAAAAGCTGTTGTCCTGCGAGCTCATCGGATATCATACCTGCTCCTGCGAGAAGATTATCGGTTAGGGTTGTCTTTCCGTGGTCTATGTGTGCTGCAGTCCCTATGTTTCTTATGTATTTCTGTTTTGTCATGAGTTCTTTTACACGTTCAGCGAGTTTTTTCTTTGCCATATGATATCACCATTTATTTTTATCTTGCGCCCTCTGCTTCCCTTTCGAACCTTTCTTTCTGCCTTATAGCATAGGATTCTCTTTCGTCTCTGAAGGCTGCTGTTATTTCATCCGCGAGACATTTGGCCATGTTATCTTTCTTTCCTACGGACTGGGCGTATGCTCCCTGTGCTATATGTCTCAGTGAAAGGTCCACCCTTCTCTGTGGTGAGGATATAACAGCCTTTCTCCTTATTATGGATCCTACCTGGTATGAGGATACCTCCTCTACCGGAGCCGTGTTTTCGACAGCCCTCATAAATACTTCTACCGGATTTTCGCCCGTTCTGTCCTCTATTATAGAAAAAGCCTCCTTGGTTATCTTCCAAGCACTATAGGAGTCGCCTCCGCACCTACCCGAGCTTATCTTATGTCTTTTGCCCCTGTGTCCAGGTCCCATCAGGTGGTTCATTAACCTCTCGACCAGGTTCATCTCATTCTTTGAAAACCTGCTGGATGCGTGTCTTCCCTTTGACTTCTTTGGAGCCAGCATGGGATCCAGGCTTACATGATCCCTGAGACCTGGGTCGGTCGGTTCGATATCATCAACTTCCCATCTGTCAAATAGCTTCATGTCTTATCATCTCGTTGGTTTCTCCTTTCTTCCTGCTACGAGTTCCTTCAGTGAAACTCCGTTCACATGGATTACCTTCCACCTTACACCGGGGATATCTCCCTTTGCTCCCTTACCGGAGCCACCGAGTCCTTCTATGAGGACTTCATCGTGCTCATCTATATGTTCTATAGCACCATCACCTGGACAGAATGCGGTTACACGTTTGCCGTTTTTGAGCAACTGTATCCTTACACATTTTCTCAGTGCTGAGTTAGGCTGCATAGCTTCGACTGCACGCTTTTCTAGGACTATTCCTTTTCCCTGAGGGGCTCCTTCTATAGGGCCCTTCCTCTTCTTGAACTGTGTCATTCTGTCTTTGTAGTCCTTTTCCTTCCAGCGGAACTTCTTCCTGTCTTTTTTGAGTTTTCTTGCTGCAAACATTCCAGGCATCTGATCACCTAACTAGTTTCACGGCCGTTGATTATAAAGTTCACGGTCCTTCAAAGCCACACTCTTTGCATCTGTAGGTGTTTTTCTTTCTTCGGCACTTCCTGCACCTTACTATCTCTACTTCGTTGCACTTTGGACAGCCGAATCTGACGAAATCGTCCTCACCTATCAGATTCATACCACAAGAGTTGCACTTCAGTTCCATTTCAAAACACTTCCTTAAGTTTATCCTTTATATATTTAAATCTTGTCCGGGTCTTAACCGAGGTCGGAAAGTTTATAAGCCTTGGCAATCGAATACATCCTCCGTGAGAGCTTGCCGATATGTAGTAGATGTGAGAAAGTCTGGATGGATATAACAAGGCACTCTGGTTCCGGTGGTGGTCTTCTTTGTCATGACTGTTATGTCGAAGAGAGGATCAACGGAACCCACTGGAAGGCCTCTTTTGTAGACATGGTTATGGATAGGATATCGGATTCGTTGTAGAATGCTTGGAAAGGGCATAGATTTAAATTGAAGGAGTTAGTATTGTCCAAAAGGGGTAAACCCGTAATCTTACAAAACGTCCGATGTGGATGATAGAACAATATCTTGGTTCGCTGTCGGAGTTCTTCCTTGGACCTACCGAGGGTAGGATAATAGGTACCATAATAATACTTGTAGTTGGCCTTATCCTTACAAAGGGGCTTGCAAAGCTATCGAGACATTTTTCAATGAGAAGTATTTCTAAAGAAGATACTGCGAAAAGGGTGAAGAAGAGGAAGGGGGACCCTTCACGTCTTGTTGAGTATATAACCCTCATAGCCGTTATACTGGTTGCTCTTCTGTACCTCAATGCGCCCATGACTAGCAGAATAATAGCACAGGTGGTAAACAATATCCCCACGCTCATATCAACGGTTCTTATAATCATACTTGGTTTTATAGTGGTGAACCTGGTGGTGGATCTACTGGAGAAGTTTTTCGAGGCTCTCGACCTGGAGGAGTTTACACAGGAGTTCGGGTTGAGTTCCCGCGTTGTGGGCATAATACTCACGATATTTAAGATATTTCTGTACGTGCTTGTTGTACAGATGGCAGTGGTTCAAGCCGGCATATCACCCCAGCTTCTCAGTGAGACACTGACGGCTGCATCATACGCACTGGTGTTTGTCCTTGCCCTCGTTATGTTTTTTGGACTCAAGGACCTGGTTGTGAACTATGCAGCAGGTTTCTATCTCCGGAGTTCAAACATGTTCAAGAAGGGTAGACGTATAAAGTTCAAGGGAGAGTCCGGTGAGATACGTGACATGACAAAGTTCGGTACCACGATATCCACGGACTCCGGCTACTTTATGTTTATTCCAAACGCAGATGCCATGGAAGGCGAGGTATACTTCAAGCGAACCAAGGCCGATGTGGAAACCCTTGACGAGATAACAAACTACTTCCGTGCACAGAGCCCATCTTACTGTGGTCCTGCATCCGCGGAGATGGCCCTTGCTATATTTGGCTACGAGGTTGATCAGGAGTCCATAGGTAAGGAGGCAGATACAAAGTTGGACGGTGGTACAGGTGGTGAGGAGCTGGCCGCTGCTGTGGAAGAGCTAACAAACCGTGAGGTAAGAGCCAGTTATATCCCCTACGGTGAGATAAGCAATCTCAAAAGGGAACTCAAGGTATGGTTGAACGACGGTGCCCTGATAGTCCTGCATTTCATGAAACCGGTGATATTTCCAGACGCCACCACGGGACATTTCGTGCTCTGTTTGGGTGTGGAGGGTGACGAGGTCCTGGTCATGGATCCAAGTTCCAAGAGCGGCGGTGTGTACTATGTGGAATATGAAGACATGCAAAAGGCCATGAGGGAATACGACAAGCCACGGGGTTATATACCGATGGCACCAAAGGGAACGACGGCCTACTGGCGTCTCAAGGAGGGGTTGGTCTATTCACATCCAAACCTATACCAGAAGCTATCGAAGAATATGGAGGTCCAGCTTTCAAAGATAGCAAGGAAGGGAAGTATACTGAAGGAGGTTATACCCGGTTCGGTTACGGACTTTGTCGGCGACTGGAGATCCGATGAAAAGGTCAGAAGATTATGGATGCCAGACGACGAAGAGGAAAATGTGGGGGGTTTAAATGAATTTGTTGACGATAACTGAAGATGAGTCACTGGGGGAGAAGTTTGGTAAATACTTTGAGGAGGTGGATGTGCACTCTATAAGAGATGTCAAGATAGATGTAGACCACGGTGAAGTTTCTTCACATGTAAACGGAAAAAATGTTAAGGACTACAGCGCACTTTTTATAAGTCCAACACCCAAGGCCATAAACTTCACGAAGATATTTCTTGAAACCCTGACCGAGGGCAGTACAGAGACCAATATGGATGGAACCTCCTACTATATGATTGCAAAGAAACCCTACCTTTTCAAGGTTCTAAGTGAAAAGGGAGTTTCTATGCCAAGGACATATGTAGTTTCTTCTTACAAGTCTATGAAGAGGGTTCAACAGGAGTTCAGTGGGAACATAGTATGCAAGCAGTTCGAGGGCTTTGTTCAGAAGGATATAATGAAGACAGATGATCCTGAGGATATAAAGGCGTTTTCTGAGAACATGGAGCACGGAAAGAACTACATGGTAGTCCAGGATTTTTTGGACGGGGAGGTATATGACTGTCTGTATATAGACGGCGAGATAGTTTCAACTAGAATAAAGGGCGATACCTGGAGAAGGTCTCCCGGGCGGGACGGGTGCAATGAGAAGTATCACAAACCACCCAACGAGTTCTTGGAGGTTGTTCGTGATGCAGCCGATGCAATAGGTTCCAGGTTCTGTTCTGTTCGTCTTGTGGGGCCCAATGTAGTTGACATGAAGATGAACCCCGACCTGGATAGGTTCAAAAGAGTTTCAGGAAAGGATCCCTTCAAAAAGGTTGCTGAGATGTTGAAAACAGAGGATGGAGGTGAATCGGAGTGAAGTTTGCTATAATATATACACCGTTCCTCGAGCAACATCCACATATAATAGAGAGAGCAGAGGAATACTTTGATAGCGTACTTGCAGTTCCTATACATGGGATAAGGTATGAATACCAGAACGACGAACCTCCGAAAGTCATGTACAAGAACACAGATCTTTCTGAGTTCGATGCAGTCTTCCCGAGACTTTCGGGCGAAGATCTACTTTTCTCGGAACAGCTTATAGAGATACTCAACGAGTCCGGTCCCTATGTTCATATGGACTCCGACTCCTTTTCCCTGTCCTCAAATAAGTTCTACACGATGAAGGAGTTGAGTGGCAGTGGTGTGCATATCCCAAGATCAATATACACACTCTCCACAGAGACGGCCTCGGAAGCCGCCAGAGATATAGGCTACCCTGTTACAATTAAGCTGATATCCGGGTATGGCGGAAAGGGTATAATGCGTGCAAAGGATGATTCCGAACTAAGACCTATAATAGACACGCTTGAGGTATTCGAACAGGATATATGCCTTCAGGACTTTATAGAAAACCCAGGGGAGGATATCAGAATAGTAGTCATAGGAGAGGAAACGTATTCCTACAAGCGTGTGGGTCTTGAAAAGGAGTGGAGATCCAACATATCCCGTGGAGGCGAACGGAGGGAGGTTGATGCGCCTGAAGCGATGAGGGAGATGGCTGTAAGGGCATCCAAAGTCGCAGGTTTCGATATATGTGGTGTTGATATAATAGAGTCGGAGGATGGTGGACACATAGTAGAGATAAACGCTTCGCCCGGTATAACAGAGGAAACATCGGAGGTCGTCGGGATTGATATACCTGAAAGGATGATGAAGTTTGTACATTCAAAGGCGCTTGAGAACAGGGCGAGGGAAGGAGTTTAAACCTATATTAGTTCCAGTATATCGTCTATGAGCTTCTTTTTACTTTCCACGACTTCTTCGTCTACAAACTTTATGCCTGGCTTTGTGTTCAGTTCAACTATCCAGGGCCTGTTTTCTTTGTTGTACATTAGATCAACCGAGTATATACGGTCCTCGTAGTACATGAGTTTTTTATCGACCTCGTTTACAAGTTTACTGATACCGTCAGGTAGCTCCTCGATGTCGACTTTCATTATCTTGCCTCCTCTGCTCACATTGCTTATGTAGCCATTTTTGGGTGTCCTTACAAATGAGTATGATATATTTCCACTGACAACTATTATCCGGAGGTCGTGGACTCCATCGACATCTAGAAACGGTATTCCACCTGATGTATCCTTGAACTCCTGTGCAAGTAGGTTCCCTCTGTTCATCTCTTCTTTATCTGTTTCCATGAGTTCCTTGAAAACCTTCTCCTTATCAACGACCTTTACGCCCTCTCCGCCTGAGCCGAACCTTGGCTTGATCACTACCTTACCGGAGTTGATTTTTTGGAGGACCTTTTCATGGTTTCTTAGTGTTATGCGGAATGTTCTGGGAACCCTCTCAGGAAATAGTTCGTATATCTGTAACTTGTCCTTGCAGAGTTCCTCGAACTCCGGCTTGTTAAGTATCTCTATATCTCTTCCTATCCTGTACTTCAGTTTTTTCGTTTCTTCGTTGAAGTAGAACTTGTCTAAAACTACGTCCAGTGGTACGTTTTTATCCTTTTTCCATCCCCCGTCGAAGTACCAGGCGTTCTTCAGCTTTCCCCTGTTGTACTGGTTGTAGTGTGATACAAACACCCGCATGTTCCTTTCTCTGGCTCTAACAGACATATACTCAAGTGCATCGTTTAACCCCTTATCATACATCGGTCCATCCTCCTGGTCCCCGAACTCCTCGCTGATATACCTCTCGTCCCAGATAACGCCCACTCCCTTCATTGGTTGAAGCACCTGTTCTTTACAGTTTCAAATATACCGTCTATGTTCTTTATCGCGTTTTTAACAGGAATGTCTGTGAACCTTCTTATGTTCTCCCTTCCGGCCTCGGTGTCCGTAGCAGGTCCTGATATTACGTCCGGGCTGTATCCATGGTCCTCCAGTATCCTCAAACCTCCGTATGCTCCTACAGGATCCATAGCCATGAATACCAGGCTTGTGCAGGCCTTCTTTACATCCTTGTCCTTGAGGACCTCCAGTACGTTGTACGAGGATAGTAGACCAGCCCCCAGCTCTGCAACCACCACGTCAACACCATCACCTGCTTCGTTTATGAGCCCCTTGCTTGCCCTTATAGCTATATCAGGTTCACATGTCGAAGATGGCAGACCGCAGTCCGTAAACTCATAGGCCTTTTTGGCCCCCGCCTTCTTCATGCCATGTGTATCTCTTTCCCTTGTTACGCCCGTGAGCTTTACTGCTCCAACGGTTTTACCTTGTTCGACGAACTTTGTTATGAGTCCCTTACAAACTGTAGTTTTCCCTGCGTCCATTCTGGAACTGGCTACCATAACAAGCGGACAGTTTATATCTATTGTTTCTGCTGGGTCGAGAGAGTATTCGGATATATTTATCCTCCTTCCGTCCTTCGATACAAATCCAAGAAATTTACATCTGTACGGTCTACCTATGTCTTCTGGATAGCTCAAACCTTTTGCAAAGACGCCGCCCGACGACACAAAGTCTAGTTCTTCGCCCTCTTCCAGCTTGTAGGGCATCTCTGCAGAAAAGCCCCTGGTAGCCTTTCTTCTACCCAGGACTCCTACGACTATGTCTCCTATTCCAAGATCCACCATCTCTGCTCCCTTTACCTCTGCACTTCCGTAGCTCCCTCCTTTCTCTACAATCTCGACTGCAACTACGTCACCTGCTTTGAGATCTCTGCCGTTGTCGACCAGCTCGACCTTCTGGCTACTGTCCAGGAAACTGACGTTTCTGACTGAGGAGGTAACTACATCGGGCTCCACGATCATAATTCATCTCCACATGTCTATGTTCGTGATGTATACTTAAGCTATTCGGTCTGCTTTGTCCTATCCACCTCCACCACAGAACTGTACATATTTTAGTTATTCAGAGCGAGATCTAAAGAAGGATATAGAAAGAGAACAGTATGTGACTTACACCATCTAAGACTTTTTCTCTGTGTGTTTGATTGCACCATTTTTGGGTTCGTACAGCTTTACCTTTTCATCGTTTTCCCATATCTCGATTTCCAGTCCTCTTACCTTGCCCTTGCACTCATACCCATCGTCAATCAAATCTCTTTTTTTCACCATAAAAATTCCCATCTGGTTTCAGTAAGAACCTTAAACTTATTATAAGTTTCCAAGAAATACAGCGTCTGAAATCACTCAGTAATTTATCAAAAAACAAAATTAGTGTGGTGTGCTGGGAGTAGCCCTCCTTCTGTTCCAGGGGTATTCATCTCTGCGACCTACCCGCTCCAGACGTTGTCTGGAACCTATTTGGTCTTGCACCACCCATACCGGACCCGTTCCATCCCATCACACCTTCGAAGCTTTCATTGCTCCAGTGTGTGGGTTTCGTTTCTATTATCCGGTCCGTTCCCTCTCGGGACGAGCTCTCGAAAGGCTGATCGGGACAGCGTCCTTGTCAGCCCTCTTCGAGCTTGGGAATCGTTCATCGGATCGACGAGGACTAGGTCCGCGTCCATCCATACGAACGGGTGGGAGGAGCTTCCTCAGGCCGAACACGGTCTATAACAACCGCGGTTCGCAAATCCCGGTACCCCTCTCCAGCTCACCATATAGTAACATCTAACTCAAGTAATTTAAATTTTTCTAAAGCAGCAGAAAGCTGTTATACGCGAACTCTTGGAATTTTTAATGATCTATCAAACCCACCTTTAGCCCAGGCTGATATGGCTCTATGGCCCAATACGGCGATTAGTACCGGTGAGCTGAACTGGTCGTTGCCTTCCAGCTTACACCCCCGGCCTATCAAACTCCTCGTCTATGGAGAGCCTAGCGTCGCCTGGTTTTGAGGGCTACTTCGAGCTTAGATGCTTTCAGCTCTTATCAGTGTGAGGCGTAGCTACCCGGCAGTGCCCTCACGGACAACCGGTAGACCAGTGGCCTCAGAGAGGTGTTCCTTTCGTACTCACCCCTCTTCCTCTCAGGCGACACCCAAAGGTACAGACACTCCCAGTAGATATGGACCGAACTGGCTTACGCCGTTCTGAACCCAGCTAACGTACCTCTTTAACGGGTGAACACCCCTACCCTTGGCCGCTGCTGCACGGCCAGGATGAGGCAAGCCGACATCGACGAAGCAAGCGACGGCGTCAGTACGGGCTTTCGGCCGTCACAACTCCATTATCCCCGGGGTAGCTTTTCTGACAGCCCCGGCCCCCATCTCAGGGACCCGGGGGTTCGCTAGGTCAGGCTTTCGCCCCTGAATTCCGTGTTTGTTAGAATCCAGTCAAGCCGGCTTTTGCCCTTGCACTCTACTCCTGATTTCCGACCAGGATGAGCCGACCTTTGAGCACCTTCGATCAACTGTCGAAGGCGTACCGCCCCAGCCAAACTGTCCACCTTCCGGTGTTCCCGCGAGTCATTTCTCACAGGTTAGCGGCGCAGTTCCTCCAGGGTAGTGTTCCATTGACGCCTCGGCGGCCCGCTGGCGCGGGTGCCTGTGTAACGGCTCCTACCTACACTCTACTGGAGGGACCACACCGCAGCAGAAAGCTACAGTAAAGCTCCACGGGGTCTTTCCTTCCCACTGGGAGTCTTGGGCCTATGCACCCAAATGGCGGGTTCGCCAGGATCTAGTTCGGGACAGCGGAAGCCTCGTTAAGCCATTAATGCAGGCCGACATTGAATCGGCAAGGGACTACGCTACCTTAAGACGATCAGAGTTATCGCCGCCGTTTACGGGGGCTTCACTCCCTTGTAAGGGAGCTTAACACACCCGCACTGGGCAGGCCTCACCAGCTGTACAAATCCTTTCGGACTGGCAGCCAGCTCTGTTTTTGTTAAACAGTCGAGCTTCCTTGGTCACTGCGACCTGACCCTTGCAGGTCAGGCACCCCTTCTTCCGAAGGTACAGGGCCAAATTGCCGAATTCCCTGAACTAGATTATCCCAAACGCCTTCCCTTTCTCCGGGAGAGCACCTGTGTCGGTTCTGGGTACGGTCACCTACGAGTAACTCAATCCTCTTTTCATGGGTCCTAGGATTCGTCCGAACTCCCAGTACAGGGAGCCTTTCCCGCTTTCACTTCTGTCTATCCATTACGGTCGAGAAGTTTCAACGGTTCGATACCACGAGGGTGGTATTCGAACTATCCCTAGACGTCAAGGACGAGCTTAATCGAAGATGGCGCAGGAATATTAACCTGCTTCCCTTTTGCCCGTTTCGTACTAAGGACGGGCTTAGGACCGGCTAACCCCCAGTTGATTGACATTGCTGGGGAAACCTTGCTCTTCAGGCGGCTGGGACTCTAACCCAGCTTTGCTGCTACTACCGGCAGGATTCTCGTCTCCACCCGGTCCACAGGACCTCACGGCCCTGCTTCCGCCCCGGCGGAGCGCCTCCCTACTACCAGTTCCAACTGGAACTGATCCGAGGTCTCGGTACCTAACTTACTCCCGTGAATTGTGGGCGCTCCCGACCTAGGTGGGTGATCTGTTACGAACTCTTTAAAGGGTGGCTGCTTCTAAGCCAACCTTCCCACTGTTTATGGTCGGAAACAACCTTCGTGACTTAGTCAGGATTTGGGGACCTTAACCACGGTATGGGCTCATTCCCTCTCGAGTACCGGCCTTACGCCGGGCACTCTAACTCCGTTCTTCAACGGCGGTAAGATATTCTGAGTTTGACAGGGAAGCCGAGGCTCTCGCCTCTCAACTTCCCAATCAGTGCTTTACCTTCCTACCTACCTCAGATCGGGCTGAGCTTAGACTCACTTCGGGAGGAACCAGCTATCGCCCCTCTCGATTGGCTTTTCACCCCTACTCGCAGGTCACGCGAGAGTTTGTGCACATCAACGCTAACAGGCCTCCACCCCCCTTTCGGGGGGCTTCGCCTTACCCACGAGTAGTTCGAGGGGCTTCGGGTCTTATCCTCGTGACTCCCCGCGCTTTCGCACGGCGCCCCTGGACACACAAGGTGTCTGCGGGCTTGTTGCTTTCGCTATGGTTTCCCGCCGATGGACGGTTAACCTCGCCACGAAAATAAACTCCCTGCCCCGTTTTTCAAAACGTACGACACGACGCTGGCTCCTTTTCTTCGTACTTAGACCTCTCGATCTGTTCCTTCAGAAAAGGCCCTTTCACGCCGTGTCAGGCTGTAACCAACTGGTTTCAGGCTCTTTTAACCCCCTGGTAGGGGTACTTTTCAGCTTTCTGTCACCATACTAGTCCACTATCGGACTTTGGACGTGTTTAGAGTTAGGAGGAGATCCTCCCGTATTCCCGCTATCATCTCAGACAACGGTACTCTTTGTACAGGACTCGACCTTTTTCCCATGATCCACGGGACTATCACCCTCTCTGGTGGTCCTTTCCAGGACACTTGGACTAAGGAAGGTTGGTCGTACCTGAACAGCACATCCCCACTGTATTCCTACAGCGGGTTCGCTACGCTCTCTGCCGGTTTCAATCGCATTTACTAACGGCATCGCAGTTGCTTTCTTTTCCTACGGGTACTAAGATGTTTCAGTTCCCCGCGTTCCCAATCCCATTAGGGATCGCCGGCCGAAGCCGACACGAGTCCGCATTAGGCAATCCCGGGTTCTACGGCTGCATGCACCTCGCCCGGGCTTTTCGCAGCTTGCCACGACCTTCGTCGGCGTCCAAAACCGAGCCATCCTTCAGTTGGCTTTTGGGACATAGACCCACACCAGCCTAGTTGGCTGGTGGGTCTTGAAATCCTCTCAGATTTCAAACTTGAAAATAGATGTTTCCAAGAATTCGCGTATAACAGCTCATACAGGGAACTCCAGTGAATGTCTTCCTATCATCCCCCTTGCGGGGTCAATGGGTGTTCACGTCCTCATCGTTCCCTATCACTCTTCACCCCCTACGTGCTATAGGGAGCTGCATCTTTCACTGACCTGAAATCATAAGATTCCGAGGTCTTAAAACTATAAAACAAAAGAACAGACGAAAAAGTAAGGTAACAGTCGTCTGTGCCTTACTTTTGTCTCATTTTATCTTACCCTAAGCCATAGCTTTTTTCAGCTAAGCCATTAACTAACAACGAAGTTATTTAAAAGTTACTAGGCACTCCGTAGGCCTTAAAAATTCGAACATTATGGTGGACCCGGTGGGAATTCCCGAAACCCCTTCTGGGAATGAAAACACTCATGAAAGGGTTTTCTTTTGAACCCACAGTCTTCGCCTCTCAGGTTGAACCAGAATGAAACTGGTTTCGGATTGCAAGGGCGACGTCATTCCGGTGCAGCTACATGTGCAGCTTGCAGTGCCGTTAGACCACGGGCCCATGTTTTTTACGGAGACCCAAAATTTGACCTGTAGTTGATGTAATTTGGAGGTGATCCAGCCGCAGGTTCCCCTACGGCTACCTTGTTACGACTTAGCCCTCCTTGCGGAGCCCTGATTAGACCTGAGATGATTTCTCAAGCCTCATCAAGGCTCCACTCGGATGGCTTGACGGGCGGTGTGTGTAAGAAGCAGGGACGTATTCAGCGAAAGATGATGACTTTCGCTTACTAGCGATTCCGGCTTCACGAGGGCGGGTTTCAGCCCTCGATCCGAACTAGGGCCGGGTTTTGGGATTAGCTCCTCCTTTCGGAGTTGCAACCCGCTGTCCCGACCATTGTAGGCCGCGTGTAGCCCAGCGCATTCGGGCCATACAGACCTACCGTCGCCCACACCTTCCTCCCCCTTGTCGGAGGCGGTCTCCCTAGAGTGCTCGCGTCCCGGAGGACACGATAGCAACTAGAGACGTGGGTCTTGCTCGTTACCGGACTTAACCGGACGCCTCACGGTACGAGCTGACGATGGCCATGCAACACCTCTCAGCGCTTCAGGTACGCTCTTCAAGCGGACCCTCATTATGCTGTCAGCGCTGGTAACGTTCCTGGCGTCGAATCCAATTAAACCGCAGCCTCCACCGCTTGTGGTGCTTCCCCGCCAATTCCCTTAAGTTTCATCCTTGCGGACGTACTCCCCAGGCGGCCCGTTTAACACCTACGCTACGGCACAGCGTCTCCACGTAGGAGACGCTACACCAAACGGGCATCGTTAACGGCCTGGACTACGGGGGTATCTAATCCCCTTTGCTCCCCAGGCTTTCGTCCCTCACCGTCGGAGCCGTTCCAGCCGGGCGCTTTCGCCACAGGTGCTCCTCCTAGGATTACAGCATTTTACCGCTACCCTAGGAGTAGCCCCGGCCTCTCCCGGTCCCAAGCCGAATAGTTTCCCCGGCAAGCCCTACGTTTTAGCGCAGGATTTCACCGAAGACCCATACGGCCGGCTACGGACGCTTTAGGCCCAATAATCATGGTCACCACTTGGGGCACGGGTATTACCGCGGCGGCTGGCACCCGTTTTTCCCACCCCTTATTCCAAGAGCTTTTTACACTCATGAAAAGCCTTGGCAATGCCAAGACGCTCGAGATCCCTTTATCGCGCTTTCACGCATTGTAAAAGTTTCGCGCCTGCTGCGCCCCGTAGGGCCCGGACTCGTGTCTCAGAGTCCGTCTCCGGGCTCCGTCTCTCAACGCCCGTATGGATTATCGGCTTGGAGGTCCGTTACACCCCCAACAACCTAATCCACCGCAGTCCCATCCTCAGGCGCCGGGGCGTTTAGAAGAAAGGACGTTCCAGTACCTCTCTTCTATCGGATATTAGTCCCAGTTTCCCGGGGTTATTTCCGTCCTGAGGGTAGGTTGACTACGTGTTACTGAGCCATCTGCCGGGCGCGCAAAGCACCCTCGGCTCGCATGGCTAAATCGAATCCCGATAGCGGTGACCTCCGGCAGGATCAACCGGAATTGGAATTGGAAGTAAAACTTCCTAATCTCCATGTCACACCAACTACTATTGGTCTCTTGGGTCTCCAACATCAGAAGAGAATCTATTCTCCTCCTCATTATATGTGCGTGCCTGGATTCCTGGTCATAGCTGGACAGAACGTCCAAAACTCAAGTACACCGACACGCCGTAACAGCGTACAACACAATTAAAAATGATGTTTAAATATCTTTTGGTACTACTTCCTTTGCTTTGTTCGTGCCCAATATAATACAACTGTAGTTATTTAAAGACCACACGAACTTTCCGGGTACCCCAGTATTATTTTCTTTTCCAGACATATATAATTTATCACTTATGGATAGTAACTTTTTAAAACAGGCTGGACCGAATGTACAGATAAAGAAGTTCCAGATGTTTGGATATCAGTGGTTAATTTGCTGGAGGGCCGGGACCGAGATTCGAACCCGGGCTAGGAGCTCCACAGGCTCCCGTGCTAACCGCTACACCATCCCGGCCACATGTAGTTAACCAACCTTCTCAACTACTTCGTCGAAACTTATTAACCTTTCCTCACCCGATTCCATCTCCTTGACCGTGACCTTTCCTTTCTCCAGATCCCTCTCGCCGACTATTACCACCTTCTCGGCTCCTATATAGTTTGCGTAGTTAAGTTGGGCCGAAACATTTCTACCCTTCAGATCCGTCTCGACGATTAAACCTTCTTCTCTGAGCCTTCTTGTTATTTTTGTAGCCTCCTCGGCCACGCTCTTGGACACAGGAAGTACATATACATCAGTATTCAGTTTCTCCTCTGGCCATGTACCTTCCCTTCTCATAAGTTCTTCTATGACCGCGTCACCTATTGCGAATCCCACGGCCGGTGTTTCCTTTCCACCAAAAAGTTCTACGAGATTGTCGTATCTACCTCCGCCACATATGGCTCGCAGCTCCCCTTTCTTATCAAATACCTCGAACACGAGACCCGTGTAGTAGTCCAGACCGCGGACTATGGACATGTCCAGCTTAACCGACTCCAGTACACCGTAGTTTCCAAGTATTTCAGCTAGCTCTTCCATCCTTCCGATCCTCGTCTCCGCGTCTCCGGATACAAGTTGTCCGAGGTCTTCCAGCTTCTCATCCAGTGGTCCGTTTATACTTACAATTTCTTCCATGCGTCTGGCCTTTTCTTGGTCCAGTCCGACTTCAGTAAGCTCATCCTTGAACTCTCCGTAGGACATCTTCTCCCTCCCATCTACTACCTCCATGACCTCCCTCTTCTTATCTATACCTTCCATGTCCAGTATATCCTCCAATAGTTTCCTGTCGTTTATCAGTACCTCTACGGCGTTTCCGACACCGAGCTTATTCATTGTCTCAACCAGAACTGCTACGATCTCTGCGTCTGCCTCGACGGAGTCTGCGCCGAATATATCAACGTCCGTCTGATAGAACTCCCTCAGTCTCCCCCGTTGGGTCTGTTCGTACCTCCACCTTTTGGAAGTCGAGTACCATTTCACGGGTTCGTTGAGTGATTTTTCGGTTGCAAGAATTCTGGCACGGGACGGCGTCTGCTCTGGTATCAGTGTAACCTTTCTTCCGCCCTTGTCCTCAAAGGAGTAGGTCTGGTCCACCAGTTCCTCTCCACTCTTGACTTCGAAAAGCTTCATCTTTTCCAGGGACGGTAGATCTATCTCCTTGAAGCCAAACCTTCTTACCACATCTTCTATACTCTGGAAAACTTCTCTCCGCGCGGCCATCTCTTCCGGAAGAAAGTCCCGGAACCCCTTCATGCTTTTAAATTTCATAGAGAACACATTTTGTTTCAACAATTAAATAAGCTAGGTTTTCCTTTCGCTAGTCTTCTTCAATGATGTAGTTGCCACCTTCTATCCTTAATACCTTTCCATCAAGAACTGCTTCACTGACTTTTTTTCGCGCGGATCTAAGAATTCTGTTGAACGTAGGTTGCGAGACATCCATCTTCTTCGCGGCTTCTTTCTGGGCAAGCTCTTCCTTGTCTTTAAGACGAAGGGCTTCAGCTTCATCCAGTGTTAGGATCACCTCTTCCAGATCTTTCTTTCTAGTTCCAGCAGGTTTGAAACAGTCCTTTTTTGGTTTGCCTCTCACCCTTCTCCTTCTTCTTGGTCTTGGCATAATATCCCTTTAGATGTTTTGTTAGAAAAAATAAAAGGAAGGGGTCACTTGACCTCTTCTAAACTCTTTTCAATCTCTTCTTTCTCGGCCTCCAGCTCGTCGAGTCTGTCTTCTAGGAACTCAACCTCATCTTTCCTGTCAAACCTTCTAATTTGTCTCCTGCTTCTTCTGAAAGCTCTTCCATCCCCACAAAGCCCCAGGCACCTTCCAGTTCTTGATCCTCTTCCTTCAGGACCTGTTCTATCAAATCTTGGCATATTAACACCTCCTATTTAGATTTTGTTAGGGTTTATTATGAATATATATTCATAACTATTTAAAACTTTCGCAATACCCAGAAGATAAAAACAGAAAATTAAACAAGATCGTTTATCCGTATGTTCTTCTTGTCCTTACTGAAGGCAGACGGTAGGTATATGTAATACTCACCCTCCTTCATCTCTACGATGAGTGGTATCTCCTCGAGGAGCTTCCTGAGGTTTATTTCGTAGACGCCGGGCTCCTTGACCTTTATGGACTCAAGATCAAACTTCATGGCCTCCTTCAGCCTTTTCTTGACATCTTCCTCCTCTTCGAGGCTGTCCATGAACTCCTCTACGTCCTTCACTATACCGTTTCTCTGGTCCTTGCTTATTTTTTTACCTTCTCCTTCGAACACGAATAGTTTCTGCCCGCAGCTGCTGCAGCCTTCCATAAGCTCCTCTGAATCTTCGTCTAGAACCTTTCCGCAGTTTAAACATTTGTGTGGCATTGGATCACTCGAGCTTTGCGATCATGGATATAGCATCCTTGTCCTCTTCGACCTTTTCCATTATGTCCGATGAGCCTACTATAAGGAGACCGTCCTTCCTTTCCCGTCCTGTTATCTGGTAGAGTATTTTTTCTATCCAGTTCCCTCTCGAGTCAAACCCCGAGAACTCTATTCCAGGAAAGTCTTCGTCACACTCCTCCATGGACTTTTCTATGAGTTTAGCCTTCTCCTGTGCATTTAGTGCTTCTTCGAGAACGAGTATGTTTTCGTCCTTGACACCGTTCATTATAAGTTCCAGCTTTTCTTCGAACTCCTTCTCATGTAGTTTAACCCTGGAGATAAACTCTATCTTGACGCCACTCTTTTTCTTCTTGCTTTTTTTCTTGGCCATTTTAACACTTCAGACGCTTTCTATTATCTTTTTGTACAGGTTTGCCATGTTCTCGTTTTCCTTGGCAGAGATCTCGGTGAAGTTGTACTGTGGGAAGGCGTCCTGTATGCTCTCGGGTTCTGCGTCGTCAAGATCTGTCTTGTTGGCAACTAGAATTATGGGTATGTCCTTTGCCTCCAGGTTTCCGAGTATGGTTACATTTACCTGGGTGTACGGATTGTTCGTCGAGTCGAATACAACCAGGACTGCATCGACCTTGTCAAGCCACTTTATGGCCTCTACAACTCCCTTCGTTGCCTCCTTGCTTCTTACCTTGGCCTCTTCTTCATCTATGCCGTGGTCCACGAACTCCTTGTAGTCTACCTTGGTAGAAATACCGGGCATGTCCAACAGGTTCATTGATATTTCCTTGCCGTCGCTCTGTAGCCTTACCTTCTCCTTTTTCTGGACGACCCTTGTTTCATGGGGCACCTCAGAGGCGCTACCCATCTCTTCTCCCGTGAACTCCTTTGATATTCTATTCGCAAGCGTAGTTTTTCCTGTGTTCGGGGGACCGTATATTCCAAGCTTTATCTCGTCTTTTTTACCGAAGAGGTCTTTTAGCAGTCTCTTGAGCTTCTTCAACATACTACCAAATCTAAGTTCTAAGTGAAAATATAAAAGTGTTCGCACCTTTGCAAGGGAGGTCTACTCGGAGGTCAGTATCTCACAGCTCACCATGTCGGTTCCTTCGACCTCAACATACATACAGGTCTTCTTGTCTGAGTCGATTCCGGTTGCGCTGCCTGGATTCAGTAGAACAGTTCCATCCTTGTCGGTTCTGAAAGGCATGTGTGTATGTCCTGTTACCAGAACATCGGCGCCCAGAAGTTCGGCCATTTCAACAAGTTCGTCTATCACGTCACCCTCGTCTTCGGTTTTCTCTACCTGATGGCCATGTATCACCCCGAACTTCATATCCTCGACCGAGATCAGATCCTGTTCCGGGAGGTCCATGTAGTCCTCCTCGCCGCGGACTGCGTGAACGGCACAGGACTCCATGAGCTGTTCCAGGACCGTTTCGTCGGTGATATCTCCTGTGCATATTATAAGATCACAGCTTCTGGATCTCTCCAAGAACTTCTGTGGAAGTTCATCGGCCCTTCCTGGTATGTGTATGTCTCCTATCACAAGCAGTTTCATGTCTCCTAGATTTATTCCCAATCCTTTTAAATTCCCAAATCCAAGGTTAAACTACAATGAACTGGTTCGTCGAATGGGCTAAGGCAGCAAAGGATGTGATGACCGATCCAAAGGGCTTCTACAGTAGGATCGAAAAGAAAGAAAACTACATATATCCCATCAAGTTTGCAGCAACCTCAGGTTTCGTTGCTTCCCTGATATCCTTTGTATTTTTACATATGCAGAACCTCATGGGCGTGGAGATAGAGCCAGTTCTGTTAAGTCCGTTGGGTCTTGTTCTGTTCCTAATTTTTGGTATCGTAGGAGGACCCCTGGGCCTGTTCGCGAACGCCGCATTCACACACCTGTTTGTGATTGTATTCGGTTTTGAAGGATACCAGAAAACAACTGAAGCCTTTTCCTATCCAACGTCCATCAGTGCACTACTGGGCTGGATACCTATACTGAACCTGGTAGCCTTTATCTATATGCTTTACGTTGAGGCGAGGGCCCTTGAAAGTTTCCATGGTATGAGTACAAAGCTGGCGGCTGTTGCTGTGGTATTCGGAGTTCTATTGCCCATAGTACTGGTGTCTGTTGTGGGTATAATATTTGCCCTTACTCTGGATCTGGAAGTTCTTTTGGGCATGTAGAAGTAGTCTTTGTTTAAAGTCCACCGAACTGTTTCATCATCTTCTGAAGGTTTCCCCTCAGTCCACCACGACCTCCTTTGAACATCTTCATTGCCTTTTTGGACTGTCTGTAGAGCTTTATCAGTTCCGAAACATCCTTTGTATCTGTTCCCGATCCATGGGCTATCCTCTTTTTTCTGGATGGATTTATCAGCTTGGGGTCTTTCCTCTCCGCTGGAGTCATTGAGTCTATTATGTAGTTGAACCTTTCCATCTTCTCCTCCTGTATGTCTATAAGACCGTCCGGTAGTTTCGACTTGTTTATGCCCGGTATCTTGCCCATCACCTCATCCAGCGAGCCCATGGACTGGACCTGTTTCATCTGGTCCTGGAAATCTTCAAGGGTAAACTCACCCTCCATCATCCTTTTGACCTGTTCCTCTGCCTGATCCTCGTCGACCCTTTCCAGAAGACCCTGTAGGTCTCCGTAGCCTATGAGCTGGGAAACGAACCGCTCCGGGTCGTACTTCTCCAGGTCCTTCATATCCTCTCCTGTGCCTATGAACTTGATTGTTGCACCTGTGGCTGCACATGCAGATATCGCACCACCACCCTTTGCGGTGCTGTCCATCTTTGTAACTACCACGCCGGTTATATCCAGTTCTTCCTGGAACCGCCTTGCCTGTTTACCGGCCTGCTGTCCCATGTCTGCGGGTATTACTATGAACCTTTCATCCGGTTCCAGTATCCTGTTGAGTGCATTTATCTCCTCGACCATGTCTTCGTTCAGTGCATCCCTTCCGGATGAGTCAACTATTATGACCTCCTCCTCTACCTCCTCCATTGCGTCCTTGAGAACCTTTGCTGAATCCTCCTCGTCCGGGTCGCCGTACACCGGAACCTCGATGCTCTTGCCTATCTGCTTGAGTTGGTCGTAGGCTGCCTCCCTGTATGTGTCACATGCTATTATAGCAGGTTTGAGGCCGCGGTTCTTGTAGAAACGTGCGATCTTTCCAGCCGTCGTGGTTTTTCCAGCACCGAAGGTTCCCATCAGTAGTATCTTGCTCTTCTTGAGAGGTATCTGGGCCTCATCTTTCCCCAGGAACTTCACAAGTTCATCGTAGACTATGTTTATTACATGTTCCTTCTGTGTTAAGCCTTTGCTGGGATCCTCTCCCAGTGCCCTGGTCTTTATTGATTCGGTGAGATCAAAGACCAGCTCTACATCGGCATCGGACTGCAACAACGCCTTCTGTATCTCCTTACAGGCCTCCTTTATGGTTTTTTTGTCCACGAGGGTTGTGCCTCTGATCCTGTCTACTGCCTTCTGTACACCTGAAGATAGACTGTCTAGCACCATACCCTAACCTTTGCATTATCAAACTTAAAAATATCGGCTCCGCCTCAGTTTTAAATATAGATCCACATAAACCCTAAACATGCTGGCGGAGCTTGCCGATGGACTTTACCTGCAGATGTCGACCTATCAGATATATGCACTCTTCTTTCTCATGGGTTCACTGGTGGTTTCATCGATAAGTGATATAAAGAAGACAGCGGCCCAGAAGGAGTTCTTTCACTTTTGGGTGGCCTTTACCGTGCTTATGTTCGTTGTCGAGATATATCCCATGCTCGCCGGCGGGGGAACATCGGCTGCATTCTGGTCGAAGTGGGTGTTGATAGTCGTGTTTTCACTGCTTTCGTGGCGAAAAACAGGCTTTGTGTTTAGGTTGGCCAAGATGGATGTGGCGGCGGTTGCAGCAGTTTCATCCCTGTTCGGGGTCTACACTCTGGTTGTGTTCTATGTGCTTCTGAAGATAGTCTCCGTGGTCGAGGGTCCAATACTCAGTTCAGGCGACAGATACCCCTTTCTTCCCGTAGTACTGACAACCACCACGGTTGTTCTTCTCGCAAACCTATATTTTATTTAATTTGAGTACAAGGACTAACTATGAAGGTCGTGGGGTTGGATCTTGCAGGGAAACAGGAAAACGATACAGGACTATGTTTCATCGAGGGTTCCAGCGTAAAAATTCTTACAGTCAGGACAGACGTTGAGATAATGGAGATAGTGAAGACCACCGACCCGGATATTATAGCAGTTGACGCACCACTTGGGTTTCCCGAAGAAGGGATGTACAGGGACTGTGATAAGAAGCTCAAGGACATGGGATACGATGTTCTTTCACCAAACTTTCCAGGCATGCGCGTCCTTGTGAACAGGGCACGTTCTCTGGTTGGTAAGCTCAGTAAGATGGACGGCTACGATATAATAGAGGTATTTTCACAGGCATCGGAGGACATACTTCCAGCTAGGAGAACATGCGGTATGTCGGAGGATGAGTTTGATGCCTTTGTATGTGCTCTCACGGCCAAAAAGTATTTGGAGGGCGAGTACAAAGATATGGACGGTATTGTACTACCGGAGGATTAGAATGAAGGATACTTTCCAGGACAGCAGGTTCCATGTTGGACTTTTGATAGTTCTTGCTTTACTACTTGTATACACTGTTCCTTCCCATGGAGAGATCCCGGAGATACCAGTGGACAACGAGGGTTATGTGGAGATAGATGTGTTCATACACAATCAGAACCTCCAGCTTCGCAGGGACTGTGTCGCCCTGGATATGACTGTTTCATATGATCAAGCACGGTCTATAGACCACGGTATTCACGGTGAGCTTTGGGAGAGGCCGGGTAGCCATGACCTTATGAAGGATATAATAGACGGGTACGGCATAAATGTGGTGATGGTCAGAGTTCATGGCATGCAGGAAGGAGCATTTGTATCCGACCTCTTTCTGGAGAAAGATGAAACAGTATACAGACTTGATTCCAGGCCAAGCGATGCCGTCGCGATAGCACTGAGGACCGATGCTCCGGTGATGGTCCACGAGGACCTGCTGCATGATCACGGCGTGGATGTCTGTTAAAAGGCGGGCCCGCCGGGATTTGAACCCGGGATCTGTTGGTCCGCAACCAACTGTCCTGTCCAGGCTAGACCACAGGCCCTGAAGTTCCTATTGGAAAACAAAAATTAAAAGAGTCATCCTTTCTTCTTGAAGAAAAGCCAGTTTTCCGGCTCCTCCTCCGGCTTGAACCGAACCAGTACGTACTCGCCCCTTAGTTTTTCGCCATATATATCCACAACAATCTTGTTTTCCTTCCAGCTTACAGTTTGGTAGGATCCGCGGTCCCAAATCTCAACGGTACCGGCTCCGTACTTTCCTTCCTCTATCTCTCCCTCGAAGAAGGCGTAGTCCAGGTCGTGGTCCTCCACCTGTATAGCCAGTCTTTTTGTCCCTGTTTTCCGTGGCGGTTCCTTGGGAACGGCCCAGCTCTTGAGCACGCCGTCCTTTTCGAGGCGCAGATCGTAGTGTAGTCTCGAAGCATCGTGTTTCTGTACAGAGTACACCTTCTTTTTGTTTATCAAAGATCCACCTCTCTGGAACGCCACGTCCCGTGTAGGTTGCAGTGTCCGTAGGCCACAAGTGGGTGTTTGTGGTCAAGGTTTACTACAAAGGTTGCCTCGGGATCCGCACGCTCCGAAGCAAAGGTCGCCCTTCCGATGAAGGTCCTTCCGGAGTATAGCTCAATAAACTGTATGAAATGGTTGTGGTCGTTTGGATGTTCCTTGTACTCACCGACCTTTACCTTTACCCTGTATGTGTTTTCACCGATTTCCTCGGTCTCTAGAACTGGAGTATGTTTTTTCTCTAGAGCATCCATGTCCTCCGGATCTCTCTCGGTGTAGTTAACCCCACAGAAAAGGTCATTTTCACATTCGGTCATATTTTTTTCACCTCCTAAAAAAGGTAAGTAAGGGGTTTTTAATATACCTCCTTGAAGTTTTCCTTCGGTGCCCCGCACACGGGACAGACCTCTGGTGGTTCTTCAAGCGTGGTGTAGCCACAGCCCTTGCAGAGTAAAACTTTCTCTTCTTCAAGGTCCTTGTCTTCCTCGACCCTCTTCTTGGCCTTCCTGTACAGTTCTTCGTGTCCCTCTTCGACCTCCTTGGCCCACCTGAAGCTTCTGGCTGCCTCCATGGCATCTTCATCTCTCGCCTTTTTCAGGAAACCCGGGTACATCTCACTATGTTCGTAGTTCTCTCCCTCTATGGCGTCCTGGAGGTTTGCAGTAGTGTCCTTGACCATGTCCATGGCTTCTGCGTGGTTTTTTATGTGTATGGCCTCTGCTTCTGCTACGGCCCTGAAGAGTCTTGCTACTCTCGACATCCCCTCTTCCTCTGCTTTCTCCGCGTAGAGCAGATACTTGCTTCTGGCCTCTGATTCTCCACCGAAGGCATCCTTCAGATTTTCCGATGTCTTTTCCATATTTCTCACCTCACACTATTTTACCAACCTTTGTTTTCATTGTATAAAAAAATCCAAGGAGATTTTTTATAAGTGTCCTATACATTATTACAGGGGTAAAATGGAACTGATACACGCCCTTGTGCAGGGACTTTGGGTTGTGCTGCCGGCCTACGTTGCAAACGGCGCGGCACCTGTATTCGGGGGAGAGCGCAGGATGGACTTCGGAAAGAAGTTCATGGGTAGGGAACTCCTTGGAGCAGGTAAAACCTGGGAGGGATTTCTGTTTGCAGTTTTTGCTGGTGCACTCGTTGGTTTTGTTCAGATGCTTCTATGGCAGAGCCTCAATCAGACCACTGCTCGCATGGGCTTCTACCTTCCGGTCCTGAGCACGGCTTCCATACTTTTGATACCGTTCTTCGGTATGTTCGGTGATCTCGTGGCCTCTTTTTTCAAGCGCAGGCTTGGTGTCAAGAGAGGCGAGAGCGTGCCTATAGTCGATCAGCTCGACTTCATGCTGTTTTCCATACCCGTCGCCGTTATCTTAGTGGAACTCTCTGTACTTTCCATTATAATCCTGGTAGTTGTAACACCACCCGTGCACTACCTCTTCAACCTTTTGGGATACCAGATAGGTGTGAAAGAGGTGCCCTGGTAGATGCTCGAGAATATATACTTGACATACTTTGCAGGTCCGGGTTACACCACGGTGCAGACGGTCGTTTATGCACTTCTGCTCGTGGTTGCGGTTTACGTTATATACGAATTTTTCCTCAAACGGATAGATACAGAGATAGATGAAAGTTTCCTCGTTGCCATGGTCCCGCTTGTTGTTCTGGGTGGTGTTCTTAGATCCCTGGGCCACGGAGACGCCGAGATATTCACAGGCTTCTGGTTCAACACGCCCGGTATACACATACTCATAGCTGCCTACACTGTGCCCGTTATACTTCTGTCCCAGTACCTTTCGAGGCGGAAGCTTTCCTTTGTGAAATGGATGTGGATACTTTCTGCACCTCCTCTGGCAGCCTGTTTCTTCATTGTCTCAGGTATCGGTTTTTTAAATCCAGAGGTCTTTCTATACGTTTTTGTTACAACGGCAGCCGCCGCGGCAGCCATATATCCTGCCATGGTATATCTGCCGAAGTACCTGACGGGCACGAACTACTGGATACTGACAGGTCACATCCTCGATGGTTCGTCCACTTTCGTTGCCGTGACGTTTTTTGGTTATATGGAAAAGCACGTTCTTCCCGGCTTCCTCATGGATTTGACTGGTGCGTGGATAATGTTACCCCTCAAGGTAGCGGTGATCTGGCCGGTTCTGTACCTCATAGACGACATGGTGGAGGATGCAGTCTTGAGAAACTGGTTGAAGGTTGTTGTACTTGTACTGGGTCTGGCCCTGGGTGTGAGGAATACATTTTCTGCAGCAATGGGAGTATGAGCTAACCGATCCTTCTTATCTTCACCGCGGACTTCCAGAACCTCTGTAGGAATGTCACAGCGGAGAGGAAGAGTATAAGGTATACTCCGTACATTAGTGCATCAGCGTAGAAGTAAGTTGCTATAGAGAAAATGAAAAGGGCTGCTATCCTGTCGCTCCTGCCGAACAGACCGCTGTAGAGCCTCTCGTGTTTTATTGCCTGGTACTGTGTTCCCATGTAGGATACCAAAAGTATAAACACAACTGTCAGGCCGCCGAGCCAGAGTGAAACGGCAGGTCCTGCTGCTATCCCCGTGAATATCGCCACGTCCGCTATACGGTCGAACGTG
>PUKU01000019.1 GCA_003550625.1 Candidatus Aenigmatarchaeota archaeon | reverse complement strand
GACTACTGCGGAAGCCACTCCACCAAGAACAAGCACAGCTACAAGTATAACCAGACCGTAAATCGGGTATCTGAACTCATTTAGCTTAAGGTCAGCTAGGAAAAGTAGTCCAACAGCAAGGGATATCAAGGAGACCAAGGTTATGAGGGGAAGTAGTATGTTCACGTCGACATATCCTGCTCCGAAGACCGCTCCTATATCTGAGTAAAGTACCGAGTAGCGTAAAATAAAAACTCTAGCTGATACGGCTACAAAGAAAAGTCCTGCTAGACAGGAGAGGTGTTTCCTCGCCCCGCCTAAAATACTATTCCAGTCCCCGTCAGCACTTCTTTTCTTATATACTGCCATATAGTAGAATGCGCCCAGTATCCCTGCTGTCAACAGAAACAGAACTAGAAAGTAACTGGAAAGTAGACTCCAGAAGGGAAGGTTGAAAAAGTAAAATGATATATCGTTTCCAAACACTGCTTCTTCGATGCCGAAGGGAACTCCATTCAAAAACTTCAGAACAGTCATATAGAAGGTTGAGAATACAAAGGCCGCCAACAGTCCTACAACAAGGGAAAGGGCGCCAAATATCTCAAAACCCTTTAGTCTTGCCTCAAGCCGGAGCTCCTCTAGATCAACCGTCTTTCCGGCTATCTTTAGGTTAATCCATATAAAGGATGTTGTAATGACCAGGATACCAAAAAACAACAAAATCCTCGTAGATATCACAGTCGTAAAAACAGAAAGGTATCCCAGAGATTCAAACCAGAGGTAATCAACCCATATACCCGCAAGTAAAGGAACTGAGAAGATTGCAGCTAAGACTGCTACAGGCAAAGCCTTAAGTTTCATAGAATTTAATCTTCGGCTTCAATATATAAAAAGATAGAAAACACGGTCCTCCGGGGCTATTGTACTGAACATGCTAAAGTTCTTGGAGCCTGTAAACCCTGTAACCACAGTTTGGATAGTGTGCTTCAACTGGATAGTCGAGTCCCCCGTCCGTCAGTATATGTGTAACATTGTACTCCTTGAAGCTTTCATAGTCCTGCCATGGTGCATACACCTCTCTGTCGACCCTGTATCCTGTGATTGTCCAGTGCACTGTGCTGACTACCGCACCCTCGTGGCCCATGAGAAACTCGTGTGCCTCGTAGAGCTCATCACGGCAAAGAGTTCTCTCTTGGGCGTAGTCGTATACTACAAACCCGGAGATAGCTACAAAAACAAGTCCCAGTGCAACAAACTTTCTTTTATCAAGTCCTCTGTACGCAATCATAACCATAAATGGCATTACAGGAAGCCAGTACCGGTAATAAGAAACTCCAACAAACAGCACCAGGAACACAGAGTACATAAGTACAGAAAGCTTATCGACCACGGGCGAACGTTTCCACCCGAGCACGACGGCAGGAAGCAAGGGGATATACAGTATGAAAAACTTCTTTGTGTTGTCGGTGACAAACTGCGACAGAAACCCGGACCAGGGTGCATCGGATGAAATGTAGTCTATTACTATACTGAAGACCCCACCGTGCCAGACGTGGCTGTAGATGAAAAAAGGAATGGCACCAAGCAGGGCACCGACAACATACTTCCAGGTTTCTCTGTCCTTTCGGACAATGTAACTAACGAGGAAGGCAAGGCCGAATATAACAAACACATACCTAATGGATGCCGTAATGCCCATAAGAACACCTGCAACCAGGGGCCTTTTTCTTTCTAGGAAGTAGAGCGAGAGAAACAGAAAAAGGAACGCTGCGGCCTCTGTCATTATCTGCGAGGACCAGAATACAAACAGGGGTGCTAAAGCAAGCAGACCGAATGGATATATTGGGCTGTCAAACCTGTCTTTACATATCATATAAAATGCCACAAGGGCCGTCCCGCCGAATAAGATCGATATGAATCTTCCTACAATAACGCTCTCGCCTGTTATAAGCCATGCAGCCGCGACGAGGCCTGGTGTAAAGAAGGGCCATTCGAACGCCACGTTTTCACCTTCGCCTATGAAATACTGGGCGTTCATGAGATACGATCCTTCATCCCATCCGAGAACTGTAGTGTATGCGGATATCGCCGCGAAGAATACAAAAACAACCAGAACAAGCAGCACTATACGGTTTCTTTTATCGGACAGTACCTCTTCTAGATAATTGGGGAACATATTTCCCTTCAAACTAATTTCAAGTTAAGTTATAAACTTTAGAGTAGGAAGACTGGTGGGCCGGCCGAGATTTGAACTCGGGTCTAAGGCTCCCAAAGCCCTAATGCTAGTCCACTGTAGGCCACCCTGCTCTTTTTTTCACCCACTTTTTCGTGAACAGTATGCGAACAAAAAGGTGGCTGGCTACACCACCGGCCCGTGACATAGTAACTTGTGGGGAAGTATTTATTATGGTTTTGGTTCATTTAAACCAATTTAAGTCCAGACAAACAATCTCCACTTGGAATATGACAAAAATAGCTTTAATTTCGGATTTGCACCTGGGCTTCGGCAAGGGCACCGAAAGGGAGGAAGACCCTTTCATCGCTACAGACAGGGCCTTGAAGGAGGCGGTTGAAAGAAACGTGGATATGATAGTTCTTGCTGGTGATATATTTGATTCCCGTCTACCAAGACCAGAACACTGGTCCCGTTTCATGAAAGCTCTTTCTGTGTTGAAGAACGGTGATGGTGGTGAGGTAGCTCATGTAGAGGGAAGAGAAAATGTACCAGAAGAAACCATGGAAGGAATACCGGTGGTTGCAATACACGGAACCCACGAAAGAAGAGGAGGCGGCATGAAAAACTCGATCGAAGCCCTCGAGGATGGAGGTTTTCTTGTACATCTGCACTGCAGTTCGGTTAAAATAAATATCAACGGAGAAAGGATCGCAGTACATGGAATGGGTGGAGTGCCCGAAAAATACTCCAAGGAGACGATGGAGGAATGGAACCCAGAACCATTCGAAGACGCCTACAACATACTTGCCCTGCATCAAAACCTCAGAGAGTATATATACAACCCGAACAGTCCACCAGAACTGGGTCTGGAGGACCTTCCGGGTGGATTTGACCTCTACGTCTCTGGACATATACACTGGAGAAACAGAGATAACGTCAACGGCAGTCCATTCGTAATACCTGGAAGTCTCATACCAACACAGCTAAGACGAAACGATTTTGAAAATCCAAAGGGATTCTACATAGCCGAAACATCAAACGATGAGATAGAGTTCATCGAACTGGAACCACCAAGAAGATTTTTCTACGAAAGAATAGATTTCGACGGTTCGGGACTGACTGAAACAAGGAGAGAGATTGAAAGTAGAATAGAGGATCACGTTGACAGGGAAGCAGACAGGAGTCCTCTGATAACTTTAAAGCTAACAGGAAAGCTTGCCGAGGGTCTACGGCCAAGTGAACTGGATATTTCCGGCATCAAAGAATCATACGAAAAAGGAGCGATACTGAATATATCTTCGGATCTCAGGGATCAGAACGCTGTAGGCACTACGTCCAATAACTCCCCCGAAAAAAACCTTTCAGTGGATGAAATGGGCATGAGGATATTTAGAAAAAACCTGGAGGAGGCTGGCTCCAGTATAAGACCCGAGCTTATATTCGAAGATCTCGAGAAGGGTAACCTAGATTCTGTAGTAGAGTCTCTTGGAAATGAACACAACAGTGAGGAAGTCGGTACAAGGGGTTCAGAACAAAACGGAAACGAATGGTGGAAAAGGTAGACTAAAGTTTTAAATTCTTCCAGGGAGATTTGTATGTGAAAAGTCGTTATATAGTTTAAAATTACAAGAGGTGAAAATATTAGAAAAAGTTCTTTTAAGGATCAGAGAGTTGCGGTCTTTGTGGACATACAGAACATGTACTACTCTGCAAAAAATCTTTACGATAGTAAGGTCGACTACTCGTCACTTATAGACATAGCACAGGATGGAAGGAAGTTAATCAGAGCCATATCGTATGTAATAAAGGCGGAGACACCGGACGAGGAGAACTTCTTCGATGCTCTAAGTGAAATAGGCTTCCAGGTAAAAAGGAAGGATCTCAAGGAGTTCCACGGTGGAGCAAAGAAAGGAGACTGGGACATGGGCATCGCTATAGATGCAATAAAGATGTCGGAGAAGATCGATGTAGCCGTTCTGGTAACGGGCGATGGAGATTTCAGATCACTGGTCGACCATTTGAAGTCCGAGGGAATTCAGGTAGAGGTAATGTCCTTTGGCAAATCCACAGCAGGTGAACTTGTAGAAGCAAGCGATGTTTTCCTGAATATGGATAAGAAAAAGGATCTGTACCTCATGGACTGAAGTTCTGGTGGAAGATGATAAAGGGATTGAGAATCAAGAACTGGAGGAGTCATCTAGATACCGATATAGATTTCAGAAGCGGTACGAATGTCCTGGTGGGTGCTATGGGAACCGGCAAGAGTTCTGTCCTGTCCGCAATCTCATTTGCCCTCTTTGGAACCTTTCCTTCACACAGAAGCAGGGAGGTAAGGTTGGACGATATGATAATGGACAGACCTGAAAAAAAGGGGGTTTCGGAGATCGAACTGACCTTTGCCCTGGAAGGAAACCAGTTCAGGGTGAGAAGAAGGATAGAAAGAGGTAAAGGAACCACTGAGGCAGATATATACAAAAACGGAGAACATCTCGACACAGGATCAAGGCGGGTAACCGAAATAGTAGAAAAAAATCTAAAGATGGACTTTGACCTTTTCTCGCGTGCGGTATACTCGGAACAGGACAACATAGACAACTTCCTTGAGATAAGGAAAGGAGAGAGGATGAAAAAGATAGACGAACTTCTCCGAATAAATAGGTTTGAAAGATGTAGAGGCAACACAACGACCCTGATAAACAGGCTCGAGGAAAGAACAAGGTCCAGAAGAAAAATGCTCGAGGAGTTAGAAAAACAGGAGGACTTCAAACGGCTGGGTGAACTCAAACAAAGCCTTGAAAAAACCAAGGATGAGATAACGGAAATAAGTTCCGAGTTACAGGAGACCAAAAAAAGATATAGAAAAAATGAAAAAGATATCAAAGAACTTAAAAACGAAATAAAAAGCATTAAAGAGCTTAAAAACGAAAAAAACACGCTAGAAGGAGCTATTTCCAGTATAAAAGATGATATAAAGTATTTGAGTTCAAAAATCAATATACAAAGGAAAAATATCATCAAAGGACTTGAAATAGTCAAAGAGAGGATAATAGATCTTAAAAATGACAGAGAAGATATCAAAAAGCATCTAGATAAACTCAAGGATTCAGAAAGGGAGAAGAGGGCAGATATAAAAAACCTACAGAAAGGCATACAGAAGATCAAGGAAGTTGAAGGAAGATGTCCTGTATGCAACAAAAAGACGGACAAAGAACACAGAAAACAGATAGTTGAAAAACGTAGAAGGTCCATGGGCAGACTTGCCGATGAAAGAGATGGGATAAACAGGGAGATAGATAGTACGGAGGAAAGATTGGAAAGAATCTCGGATAAGATTGAGGAAGCAGAGGACGTATCAAGAGATCTAAGGAAAAGACTGGAGTACTCTGAGACAGTTGAAAAGAAGAAGAAAACTCTACAGGAGAAAAAAGAGGAACTCGGAAAGTTAGAAGAGGAAATCAAGAGGTTAGACTCTAAACTTAAAACTGATGAGCTGGAGGAAAGAAGAGGTACACTAAACAGCCTATCGGGAAAGAAGAAAGAGCTTGAGGAAAGGATCGAAGGGAAGAGACAGATCATGAAAAACAAGGAAGATGAACTCGAGAGGCTGAACGAGAGAAAGAAAAGGTTTGAAGGATACAAAAAGGAAATAGAAAGATCAGAGGCCATGAAGCAGGATCTAGCTAAGTTCAGGAAGGCACTGAAGTCGACTCAAAGACAGCTCAGGGACAAGTTTATTGATTCTATAAACAACACCCTTTCTGAAATCTGGAAGGAACTCTACCCATACGAAGACTTTTCCGACATAAGGTTCATGGTATGTGAAGACGACTGTGAACTTCAACTTAAAAACACGGACGGGTGGGGACCTGTAGAAGGTATGGCATCCGGAGGAGAAAGAACTTCTGCATGCCTTGCCTTAAGAATAGCCTTTTCGCTGGTCCTGGCACCTAATCTAAAATGGCTTGTTCTCGACGAACCAACACACAACCTAGATAAAATGGCAGTGAGGGATCTTTCAGAACTACTGGGAAATAAAATAACAGAATTCGTTGAACAGGTTTTTCTTATAACACACAATGGTATAATGGAAAATGCCGCAAGTGGGTGTCTCTACAGACTCGAAAGAGATAAGCAAACCAACGAACCTACGAAAACAATTGAAATTATGTGAAAGGTCCGTTGGTGCCAAGAGATCGTGTTATTTTAGCTCTGTCAACCTCTCTTCTACTGCTTTCATTTCCTTCTCGAGTTCTTCCCTGTATCTCTGGAGGTTTTTTGTTTTTTCTTGTCTGGTCCTGAATCTTCTCCAACTGTGATGCGTGCAGGCACAACCACACGAACATCCACAGTTACAGTCTGTTTCACACATACTATCACATCAAAACCTACTATACAAAGTAAAGTATTTAAAAACAGAAGTTAAGAAATGTAAAGGTAGTAAGAAAAAATAAAGTGGAGTGTATGAAAAATAAAAACAAGGGGTGCTGTTGTGAAAACAGAGTATGTCTCTGCTCTTCAGACGGAGTTCTCGGCATTCTATCAAAAAAATGGACCATGTGCATAATAAACCACCTAGGTGAAAGAGAGGAGGGTTACAGATTCAATGAGCTGGAGGGATCGGTGGAGGGCATAAGTCCAAAGTCTCTTTCAAGTAGGTTAAAGGATCTAAAAAGGGAGGGCCTTGTGGAACGTGAGGTAAAGGATTCCAGACCACCAGAGGTCAGATACAGGCTTACAAAGGATGGCAAGAAACTGGACCAAAAGTTAAAGCCACTGATAAAATGGATTCACGAGAGAAGATGATTGCAGCTCTTCATTAAAGAATAAATAAATGAACGCAAAAGACCACAGATATAAAACTATTTACATACAACCTGTGAAAGGTGTATTCGATGAAGATATTTGCCCTGGCAGATCCCCACGCGAACATGAAGCTTCTCCGTGAGATACTGGAGGAGGTAGAGAAAGGTGACTACGATGTATTTGTGGGGCTGGGCGACTACATGTCTAAGAACTTTTTTTCAAGACTTGTAACAGGAATAGATGTTGAAAAGAAGTCTTTTATACCAGGAAACAGGGACTACGCAATCAAAAGACTTCCCTATCTTAAAAACGCAGATAGCTTCGACTTCGGAGAAATACGGTTTGTTATGATAGGATCACACCACTTTCCGAACCTGAAGGAGGTCATAATGGAAAGGATTGGCGAACATGATCCCTCGAAAGTAATAATCTGTTCGCATGAGCCACCAGAAAGGGCCAGGGATGAGATACACAGTGGAGCCAGAATAGGGGTTCCTGAGTTCAGGGAGATAATAGACGAAGAACAGCCTATGGCCTGGTTATGTGGCCATGTACATGAAGCAGAGGGAGTGTCGACAATTGGAAACACAAAGGTAGTTAACGCAGCTGCATCCCACGAAACCATGGGATACAAGATAGTGGTGGAGGACGGGAAGCTTGTTGAAATAGAAAGGCTGGAAAGATGAAGTTTCTAAACGGTAAACCTGCACTGGTTCTTGATGAACTCGACAAGAAAACACTTGTCATTTCAGATCTTCACCTGGGACTCGAGTATGAGATATACAAAAAAGGTATATCGATCCCTTCTATGTTCGAGGACCAGAAAAAAAGAATACTAAATCTCATAGAGAGTGTGGACGCAGAAAGGATTTTCTTTCTTGGTGATGTAAAACACAACGTACCGCAGATATCCAAATCAGAGAAGAAGGGAATACCTGACTTTTTCCAGAGTATATGTGAAAAGGTGGATGTCAGAATAGCAAAGGGAAACCACGACGGTCGCATAGAAGATCTACTCAAAAAAACCTGCGCAAAGGTATCAGGACCACACGGCTTCACAGAGAATATATTCTACTTTAACCATGGCCATTCTTGGCCAGGAGAGAAAGTTTCGAAATCAAAGGTGCTCATAAGGGGCCATTCACACCCAGCATTCGAGTTCAAGGACAAACTTGGTTTTTCTTCCGTGGTCCCATGTTGGATCAAGGGACCCGTGAAAAGAGATGTAGTCAAAGAGAGGTTCGGCGAAAAAACGGAGCTTGAGGAGATAGTAATAGTTCCAGCATTCAACGAACTTATATCAGGAATGCCGGTAAATCAGAATGAAGAAAAATGTCTCATGGGCCCAACGATAGAAAACGGTATAATGGATATAGACAACTCGGGGGTATATCTCCTCGACGGAACTTTTATAGGAAGATTAGAAGATCTCTGATAATAGATCCGTTGGTAACTTAAATAAATCCTGCAAAATAATTAAACCAGTAGTTCACTAACCCATGGAGTGAGACTAGGTAAAATGGACCATGATATAATAAAAGAAGCTGTGAAGAGAATACGAGGCCTTCCGACCTTTTCAAGAATAAGGGACGAACTTAGGGACAAGTTTACTCTGGAGGTCTATGAAAAGGATCTCAGAGAAGACCTTGAAAATATGGTAAAGGAAAACAAGCTAAGGGAAAAGTACACTACCATAAAGGGCAACAGGTTCAAAGGATACACAGTAGTAGAAAAGAAGCCGAAAAAGAAGGAAAAAAAGAAAAGAACCAAGGAAGAGGAGATTATAGATGAAATATTTAGCTGAAGCATTACTGGTTGTATCCACCGCGATGCCTAATTATTTAGGGCATAAAGGCGGGTTGATCAAGTGGCTAGTAAAGATATTTCTGGTTGGAATAGTTTTCATATTCATAACATGGCTTCTATTTGGAGAAGCAATCCATCCAAAATCGCTACTTCTACTTCCATTTTACATACTTACGGGCCAGGTATAATATCTACAGAAGGGTGTAGCTGCTCTCTTTTTTGGGTCTGTTAACCTCGTGACAGTCCTTGCACTTGGTTACCCTTTCGGAATCACGCGGATTTTTAACAAATCCTAGGTTTGTTCCATCTAGCTCACAGCCACATGCATCACACTCCAAAGCCATAACTTTCACCTCCAATGTTT
>PUKU01000065.1 GCA_003550625.1 Candidatus Aenigmatarchaeota archaeon | reverse complement strand
TTTTGAAGGACAAAAAGTAACCTTCCCCTCTATTTTTATTTTTCTATTGTGCAAATGAATTTAAGCTTTAGTGCCAACTGTTTATTCATGGCTTCAAAGATAAGTCTCCGTCTCGGGGATGATTTTCTTGAAAGGATAGACAGAGAAGCAGATGAACATGGGATGAACAGAAGCGAGTATATCAGACAGTGTACCAGAGAAGGACTGTATAAGGATATTATCGGTGACCCTTCTGACGAGGAGTCCGGGGAAATGTCTTACAAAATAGAGTTGAAGACTGAAAACTACGAAGTTGTTGTGGAGGCTGATGGATTCTGTTCCATGGACGACATGGATAGGGACAGAAAAGAGGCACTGGATAGTATAATCAAATATGTGGAAGATCGCAGTCCTTCTGATTCTGGGTAAAGTTATTAAGCATGTGCTATAATCTTTTATGGGCTGATAAGATGCTTTACGTAAGTAACTCCTTTACAAACAACTACGATCTCGAGGATGCGGACGTGTGTTTTCTGGGAGTTCCATTTGACTCGACGGCCCTGGCTGAAGGTAATCAGCGCTTCGGACCTACGCTTATACGTGAGGCCATGAAGACAAAGATCAGCTACGTCCCGCAGAAGGGTAAGAACCCCTTCAGGGAGTTGAAGATAGCAGATCTGGGCGACCTTGACTGGGTGCCTGGTTCCTATGGGATAACTTCCGAAAGGTTCAAGGATACCATGGAATCTATTTTTCAGACCAAAGAAGATGTTTTTCCTGTCTTTCTAGGCGGAGAACATCTGATAAGTCTACCAGCAATCGAAAAGATGAAGCCAGAAACCGTTGTTCAGCTTGATGCCCATCTTGACCGGGCAGAGGAATACCAGGGCAACGAACATGCACATAACACCTGGGTCAGCAAACTCGACGGTGTTGACTTTATCCAGGTTGGGCCTAGAAGCTACACGGAGGAACAGGATGAGGGTGAAGGGTATATGGATACGGACAGAGCACTGGATAAAATAAAGAAGACCAATGGACCTATTTACCTTACAGTCGATATGGATGTTTTCGATCCGAGGTATGCTCCACATGTTGGATTTCCGGAAGAAGGTGGGTTAAAGCCGGTTGAGGTCTTCGATATAATAGACACTGTCTTTGAGAAGGATGCTGTAGGCATGGACATATGTGAGATAGCTTCCAAAGAGCTAAACAACAGGACAGCACATCTTGCTGCGAAGACGGTACTTCGTGCTCTTTCGAACCTCTGTTGAGATGATTCAATGGATTCTGTTATAATCTGCAAGTCGGTTCACAAGAACAACACAAAAAAGGTCGCAGAGGTTGTTGCCGAGGTTCTTGGTTGTGAGGTAAAGGAACCAGGTGAAGTCGACAACATAGAGAGGTATGATCTTGTTGGGTTTGCTGCTGGTATTTACTACGGCAGTTTCCATAAAGAAATTCAAGAGTTTGTGGATAATACAGATGGCAACGGGAAGCGTGCATTTTTACTTTCTACCAGCGGCCTGGGACCATTGCCTTTTTTCAACAACTATGAGAAGAAGATGACGGAGAGGCTAAGGGAAAGTGGGTTTGAAGTTTTGGGTTCCTTTACCTGCCGTGGACACGATGAATTCGGACCACTGAAACTAATCGGTGGTATGTACAAAAACAGGCCTGATGAAAAGGATTTAAAGGAAGCCAAGAAGTTTGCAAATGAGTTGAAGGAAAATGTTGGATGAGTTGAAAATTTATACGGACGGTGCTTCCCGTGGTAATCCAGGACCAGCATCGGCGGCCTATGTTATAACGAAGAAAGACGGCAGTGTTCTCAACGAGGGAGCTGAGTTTTTGGGAAGGACTACCAACAACCGTGCAGAGTATATGGCTGTAATAAAGGCTTTGGAGATGACAAAGAACTACACAAACGGAAGAGTAAAAGTTTTCTCAGATAGCAACCTACTTGTTAGGCAGCTTCAGGGCGAGTGGAGGGTAAGGAGTGATAATATACGACCCCTTTTCAAGAAAGTCAAGGAACTTACCAAGAACTTTGGTTCCGTGAGTTTCTCCCACAGAAACAGAGAACATAGGATGATAACCCGGGCAGATTCACTCTGTAATAAGAGCCTGGACTCCAGAAGCTAGCTATATTATCCTTGGATGGTATACCTCTTCTCCTACGGTTTCTACAACATCTCTCCAGTCCATTTCGTGTAGTTCGTCTCTGCCTGAATAGGGTGTTGGTAACCTGTAGGCCCTGTGTATTTCCTCTGATACCTTGTCTATGTGTTCCGGTAGTGCTGAAGATGCTCTTGTTATGAACTTTCTGTCACAGTAGTCGAGTTCCTCTGAAAGCAGTTTCGCGGTATTTTTATTAGCCTCCTCGGCCCTTTCTCCTGTCTCCTCCTGTACAAACCTCTCAACCTTTCCCATATACTTATTCATGGAGTCCATGTTCCTCAGAAGATTGTCTGTGTCTTCTAGTTCAAGTTCAAAAAATATTTTGATTACATCAGGGGCAGCCTCTGTCATTGGGTCCACGATGTAATTTCCGTCCTTCATCTCCTGGTTTAGTTTATTGATATTTTCTATATTTTCATGTGACTGTTCCGGGTCTACTGAAAACAACCTTACATCAAGTACCGATGCTGGTGTATACTTTTTGTAATCATCCAGAAGTTTCTTAACCTCTGGTTCTTCCAGTACCTCTATAGTTTTTTCATCCACACCCTTTTTCATACCGACTGTTATATGTGATGCCTTTCTTTCTTCTCCGTACTCTTCGTTGATTAGATCTCTGAAATCTTCTGGTCTATCGTCGAAGTTTTTTAATCCGCATTCACAGACTGTGTTAGCCAGTGCACCCTTCTCATATGGTCTTTCTCCAAGAATCATTGCAAATGTACGGTCTTCGTAACGTTTGAAAAGTCCCGAGAGAAAGGCGTAAGCTCTTCTTAGGCCAAATGGATCGGTTGTCTTGAGTTCCCTTTCCATACTCGAGTCTATTTCCGTGGCCCTCTTGAGTATGTCCTTGTAACTTTTTTCATCCAATGCGTAGTAGAAGGTTTTCCTCATGGGTTTGTACGTACTCAGTAAGCTTGATATATTGGAAGCTACTCCGTGGTCCATGCCCATACCGTAGTTACCTAAACTTAGATCCGATGGCTTGATCTCTTTACCCATGATATAATTTTTTTTATTTCAGAGATATAAATCTTGGGACCCTTATCTATACGAATATTATGGACTATCGAATGAGGGCACTTGAGGAAAGCAAGAATGCTGTGAAGGAAGGACTTCCGGTCACATTTTATGATAAATCAGGAGAGGTAATATGGAGGTCCGATGGGTATGGCACAGGAACGGCTATGTATTCCGACGGTAGGAACGGTATTGTCAGAGTTTTAAGGAGATATGTTTTAAGTGATAGTCTCAAAGATGTTCTTGTTTCCAGGATCGAGGCCTCCTCCTTTCCGGAAGAAGATCCGGAGGCAAGACAACTAATGGATGAGATAGAAGATTCTGATGAGATTCTGTTTGAATATTCAAGGGAAATACGAGACAATATCACTTACAGTGACTATGATAGTCTAATGGACGACGTAGATAGATCACTCTGTCATGTAACTCCGGATAGAATATACTTCGACTAATAGAGTAGTCGGCAGTTATGGTATTTGATTTTAAATTCCTTTTTCGATGTGTCTTGCTATATCCCTTATCTCCCACTGGGCAGCTTCCTGTGTTCTATCGGGTAGAAATCCTTTTATTAAATTGAATCCATCGAGCGAGAATGCTATCCCAAGGTCCAGTCCATGTGGAACTAGTTCCACGGCCTCTCCTTTGTTTTCCGAGCCGCCTCTCTTTCTGTAGAGCTCCATAGACTCTTTGAAAAGATCTATGTAGTTTTCCTCGTAGTTCGATTTCTCTATCGATGGTGGTACTATCATCTCTCCTCTTTCGGCTGCATCGTAAACCGACTCAATCGAGTTTTTAACGGTATCGTTTCTCATGAACTGGTGCCATGCTGATATAGACATCGATGTTATGTATCCCTTTACTTCTTCTAGGCTATCCCCAAGGTTCAGAAATGTGAGAGCTTCGTCCTGGAAGTCCTCTGCTCTCTGTTTGAGCCTTTCATCAACCGTGTACCTGAACTCTCCTACTGGCTTATCCAGATCGTAGTCATCGAGGACTTCGTTGACCCAGCGGTTTTCATCTGAGAACATATTTGCTACCGGATAACCCTTGTCTGCCTCTATGAGACCGTCCATTATTTTTTCGTTGAATAGCTCAGGATCCTTTTCCTCCAGTTTTTCCACAGACTTGTAAAAAATATCCTCTGTGATCTTGGGTAACAAAGAACTTTCAGATTTGATTACTCTGTGTATATTCATAAGTCCTGCAAGGTTTGTATTTTGATGTATATGTTCGGCCGCTGTTCCCAGTGGTAGTATGTATCTTGCATCCTCCTTTGGTATTTCGTTTTCTATCATGTTATTGTAGAGTTCGCTTTGTTTTTTGAAGATTTCCTCTACTTCCTGTGATCTGCTGTAGCTTATGAAGTCCCTTGCCTTTGTATACCGCTGGGACTGTTGAAGGTATTTTGGAAAGTCGAACGAACATAAAAACAGGGTAGTCGATCGGGGGACCTCATATACTAGGCCCACGTTAGACTGGTAAAATGCTGATATATGTCCCCGTTCGCTCAGAAAGCCCAGGAACTTTTCCTCATCTTCTCTGAGGTCCTCTCTGCTCATATCCTCCCTCTTCTGCTTCCATATATCAGTTGCAGATCTTCCATCAGGGTCACCGGAGATCCTTGTGTTGTAAACCGTGGCCTCCTTTACACCCCATTCGTCGTACCTTGGGCTGGAGGGATATTCGCTTATATCGACCTCTGGGTCCTTTACAGTTATTTCATTCAAACTATAACCCCACTTGCTACTCTATCTCGATCTTCTTTTTCTTGCGGTCTATCTTACCACATTCCTTGCACATTACCTCAACTATTTCCTCTGTATTAGTTCCCCTTACTTCGTCCATCTTTTTGGAAGGAACTACCATCTGTGCAACGGTATTGGAAGAACCACATCTCATGCACTTCGCCAGGTTCCTCAGTGTAATTATCAAGAAAATCGACCTCTTTATTGTAACAAAGTATTTCTATGGGTATCTATTTAAATCTTATGCGGGTCATTTTATATCCAGATCGGTAAAGTGTATACAATGATCTTGTTATGACCTGTGTAGAAAGACTCGAGGACTATGAGAAGAATTTAAGGAAGGATCACGGATCTCCGGTTGATAGAGTTTTTACGGTCTCCGGGCTGGTTGGTGTAGGTAGCACGACGGTTGCAGATATACTTTCCACCGAGTACGGCCTGGAACATATTTCTTCGGGAAAGTTTTTCCGCAGAAAAGCAGAGGAGATGGACATGGACCTGACTGATTTTTTTGATGCACATAGAGAGCCTGAGGATGGCACGGACCCAGACCTCATGTGGGATAGAAGGGCACTGGACCTTGTGTATACCAAGAACAATCTCCTCCTCGAGGGTAGAATGACAGGACCCCTTCTTTGTGATATTGCCAAGGTGAGGGTTCTTGTGATCTGTGATGAGAAGGTAGCTGCCCGTAGATTTGCTAAAAGAGAGGACCTGAATTTTGACGATGCCCTCGGAAAACTGAGAAAACGGAACTCACAAGATATTAAAACCTACAGAGACAAGTATGGCATAGATATAACCGAAGAAGACTACTACAATGTAGTGGTCGACAACAGTGGAACCTTCGAGAGAACAAAAAACATGTTACTTGAGAAGGTCAGGAAGAAACTAGGTGTATAAGGTGTCAACCTCTGAATCAGAAAATGTAGCCTTTTTTGATATGGCTGTGGCTATATGCCCACAGTGCGGAATACCTTTAGTTGAATCAGGTTGGTACGGTATAGACATGGAGTCCGATATAGGATGTTACGGCTGTGGTGAGAACTTCAATTTTAAGAAACATGCAGTGGATAGAGCTACTTTAAGCGTAACACTTTCTAAAAACGGAAAAATAAAGAGGCTTGGTGTCGAGGAAAAGACAGAACTGGAGTGAGACTTTATGCTTGAGAAGTTATGGGTTGAACAGGAAAGGGAAAGGCATTTTTGTATGTGTGTCGTTTTTTCAGCAGTCTTCAGTCTAGTGTCAATACTTATAGCCAAATACTTCGTTCCTTTCAAGGTAGGCGGCCAGTCGCTTGTGGGTATAATAGCCGTGACTTTGGCTTCACTTGCAGCAGCCTATCCTCTTATAAAATACCTCGAGGATGAGATCGATGAGACTGAGAGTGAGCGAAAGTCTAACATCAAGGATCATTTTGACCTTATAGAAAGGCATAAGACCGAGTTAGAGGTTTACCTCGCTTTCTTTCTTGGTGTTGCAGTGGCATTCGGGCTTGCTAATTCCTTCATGCCCGAGGCATTTGAAATACAGCATGATGTCATAGGATCAATAAGGCCCGATGTTGTAACAGGTAGATTCTTTTCACCTGGCTTCTTTATGGAGATAATAACCAACAATATATCCGTGTTCTTTACAACCCTTCTCCTTTCGTTTTTCCTCACCGCGGGTATGGTTTTCATACTTGTCTGGAATGCATCTATATTTGGTATTTTCATATCAGAGATAACAAAGGGTATCGTAGAGCTTCCATTGGTAGCGCTCTCCTATCTTCCACATGGTGTACTGGAGGTCTCTGCGTATATAATCGCAGGTCTCACCGGATTTTTTCTTTCGCATGAGGTGAGGGAGATTATAGAGTGGGACGACAAGGCCTATGCTATGAGGTTGATGATGGATTCATTTCTGTTTCTTGGGATAGGTTTCATACTTTTGATAGTGGCTGGAATAATAGAATCAACGGGGGTGTAGCCTTCTTTGATTCTGTTCGGCTTTGATATGGAATTTTCCAGTGAAGTGTATGTTCCCCGGGAGGATACATACCTCATGGTCGAGATTCTGAGAGACGAGGTAAATCAGGATGATAAGGTACTGGACATGGGAACGGGGTCCGGTATACTTGCCATGATATCTGCGGAGGTCTGTGAAACTGTGGTCGCCGTGGACCTAAACGACAAGGCCGTGGAACTTGGTAGAAAAAATGCTTCTTCCAACGGTCTGGAAAACATAGAGTTTGTCAAGAGCGATCTGTTCGAGAACGTCGACGGGGTCTTTGATCTGGTTGTATTCAATGCACCCTATCTACCATACGAGGGCTCCGTGGACCGTGATCTAAAGGGAAGCGAGCAGTGGTGTGGTGGTGGGGGAGGAAGGGAGATTCTGTCCAGGTTTATGGACGGTGTGGAAGATCATCTGTCCGAGGACGGTAGAGTTCTTTTTCTTATATCATCTCTGACAAACCTCGATGAGGTTGAGAGCATGCTCACGGACGGTGGGTTTGAATACGAGGTCGTTGGTAAAAGAAAGATACCCTGGGAAGAGCTTTACGTTGTCAGGGTCCAACCCGGCGATTAGATACAAGTGAGGTAACATTTTTATTGATTCGGTACTAACTTTTCACTATGCCACTTTTTGGTTTGATAGACAGAGTAGTTGGTTTTCTATCAAGTTTTCTTCCGGGTGAAATCATAGGCGTCGGATCACAGCTTTACAATATAGTTCCTATAGCTGTGTTTGCTATATTCGTGTATCTAATCTACAAGTCGCTTAAGGTTGCCTTCCGTGGAATACTTGTGTTTGTCGCCGGGGCTGCCTTCCCATTTTTTGCCAACTACCTTTTCGAAGCAGGCATACCGATAGCATTAGATATCATGATTTCCTACGGCTTCATTGCCCTTCTGGCTTACCTTGCATACGTATTTTTCGGAACGATAGTAAAGGTTCTGAAGATTGTTACATGGCCAGTGCGTAAGCTTTTCGGCAACGATGAAAAGGTTACAAGAAGGGAGGTTGAGGAGCTTATGGAAGAAGATGAGGACGAGTAGTTGACGCTGTTTGTTTTACGAGCTTATAGTCTTGTTTTCTGTGGAGACCCTGTTCACAGTTCCATCAAGAGAAAGTTGATCTTCCTCAAACCTCATGTCTCCCAAGAAAGAATGTATGCTTATGTGGATTCCGTCTGTCTGAACTGTAACTGTGTCGTCTACTGTGACCTTGCCTGAGACTGCTTCAACTGGCAGTTCATTGATCTCAACCTCCTTTATCTCCATGGTACTGTACTTTCCTCTAGTAAAGACCTCTATGTTTTCGCCATCCATGGTGGTTGTTTCAGATGAGAAGGAGTTAACATTGCCATGGAGCTCTATGCTACTGTTGCCTATTATTATGTAGCCCGCAAAACCTTCGAGTCCCATGTTTGCTGATTCTTTGTCTACTGTGATTTCGTTTCCATCGGCTGTTACATTCGTTTTGTTTGGTATGTAGCTTAATTCGACTGAATCTGAAATTATGTCGGTAAATCCAAATGTATTGTTGTGTTGGATCGTTCCTTCGATGGGTAGATTTCTTCTGACCGCTACCTCGGGTGAAAACAGTTCGCTGAGAAAGTCCCTCACATCTTCGAATATTCCGTTTTCTCCGTTCAGTGATACTTCATCGCCTACATCCCTCATAAGCCCCCCACCTAGAAGAAGAGCAGCTGCTATGATAGCCAGAAGGATATGTGTCTTTACTCCCTTCCTTTGCATACATCATTTTTTTAGTTCTTTGTGTTTAAATAATCTAACTATGATGAAAGTGGTGCTAGTCAGACCGGAAACGCCTGGTAATATAGGAGCAGTTGCAAGGGCAATGAAGAACTTCGGACTGGGTGATCTGGTGCTTGTTGAGCCGTGTGATATAGATGAAGATGCTTACAAAAGAGCTAAGCATGCCAGAGAGGTGTTGGATACCGCCGAAGTTTGGGATAGGATGATGTGGGATGAATTTGATTTAACGGTTTCGACCTCATCTGAAACAGGGGGAGAGTACAACTTAAACAGGAATGCAGTAAGTCCGTGTGTTCTCTCCGACAAACTTGCGGATATCGATGGATGTGTTGGCCTTATCTTCGGGCCAGAGTCCAAGGGACTAAAGAACGAAGAGATAAAGGAAACAGATATTTTCTGCCACATACCCACTGACGACTGTTATCCTGTTTTAAACCTATCACATGCCGTTGCGGTGATTCTGTATGAACTGAGCAAGGCGGATGTGGAAAGTACCTATGAACTTGCTAGCTCAAAGGAAAGGGAGGTTCTAATGGATCAGTTGGAGAATATTGTGGGTAAGGTTGATGTCGAGGAATACAGGCGTGA
>PUKU01000021.1 GCA_003550625.1 Candidatus Aenigmatarchaeota archaeon | reverse complement strand
TGGAAAAAAGTAAAACACAGTCTGCCACCTTGTTTCCTACACCTGGAAGCTTTTTGATCTCCTCCCTTGCCTCCGTATAGTCCATCTCACATATTTCCTCCTCTTTTACAAAACCGTCTCTCAGCATCTCTGAAGTCTTAACTAAATAACTGACCCTGTAGCCTATACCCAGTTCTCTGAGCTCTTCCTCTGTCACCTTTGCTAGCTCTTCGGGTTGGGGAAACCTGTAGTACTCCTTCTCACCGAAACGAAGAGGTTTACCGTACTTCCTTTCCAGGTCCCTCTGTATTCTTCTTATACGTGGTATCTGCATCTGTGCGGAGGTTATATAGGCTATGAGACATGGAAAAAAATCATCTCTCACAAGACGGAACCCATGGTTAGTAACTATAGACCTATGGATAAATTCGTCTCTGTCTATCTGTTCGTATATATCTTCAAGGGGGTCATCGAGCCGCAAAACCGTCCTTGGATCTATCCTCTTGCCATAGTTTTCGTAGTATAACGTGTCGCCTTCCTGCCAAACCACCAGTACACCGTCGTTCCTAACGGTCCAGTACTTGCTTGTTCTACCCTCTCTTTTCTTGCACCAGGAGAACGTCTGTCCACACTCGAGTGTCTTCTTCAAATCAAACGGTTCCCCCAGATCTATAGTCTCTACCATTTACCATGCACCGTCTTCATCTCTACTGCTAGCTTTCTTGAATCTACCATCCCCTTCCTTGGGTTTTGGTGGTGAACAGCGACTGGTCTTTTCCCTGTAAGTAGAACCACACTTATGGCACCGGATACGTTTCTTTGCCATCGATTTCTGCTTGAAACCACAGTCCGGACACTGGTGGTAGTAGATTCTTTCACCCATGGATATAGCTTATCCTCGGAAACTAAAAAGTTATGTACATTTTTATTTGGTAACTAACAATATTCCTCGGGGTAGTATGAAGAAGTTATATCTCGATATAGAGACAACCGGACTCAGTAAACAGAGACACGACGTAACCGTTGTGGGTGCGTACGACAGAGAAAAGGTCTATCAGCTCGTAAAGGGAAGAAACCTATGTGAAGAAAACCTTTGTGAGCTCATAGAAAATGCAGACTGTATCGTCACGTACAACGGCAAGAGGTTCGACGTCCCATTTCTAAAGGAAAAGTACGATATAGAGCTAAACGGTAATCACAAGGATCTCATGTATCTTGGTTGGAAAGTAGGCTTGAAGGGCGGGCTGAAAAAGATAGAGAAGGAGATCGGCGTTGGCAGAGACTCGGGCGTATGTGGCGGCTCGGAGGCAGTACGTCTCTGGAAGAAGTACCAAAGAAAAGGCTGTAAAGAATCGCTTAGGAAGCTTCTGATGTACAACAGGGAGGATGTCGTTAACCTAGTAAAAGTAGAAAGAACGATAGAAAAGAAGCTAAACGATACCAGAGGTTGAAAGCTTGGACAAGGGATCGTACATACTCCTTATAAAATTACCCGAGGAAAAGGAGTTGGAGATCGGTAGTCTTGGGGTCTTCGAGTTCGAGCCGGGTCTCTACTTCTACGTAGGCTCAGGGATGAACGGACTGGACAAGAGGGTTGGGAGACATCTTTCTGATGATAAGAAGAAACACTGGCACATCGACTACCTTCTTGACGAGGCCGAGGTAGTGGCAACGGTTAAGTTCAGGACAAAGGAAAGAATAGAATGTGATCTAAGTAATATCGTTTCAGAGATAGCTGATGAAATTCCAGTGGCTGGCTTTGGGTCATCGGACTGCCCGTGCAAAACACATCTCTTCAAAATTTAGCCGCATACAAGATAGGTTTATATATTTTAACCAAGAAACTCTATGCATGCAGATAACCGGAGGTGAAATACTATGACCGAAAAGTTAAGTTTTGATAGATATTTTTCCCAGCTTAATGACTCAACACAGTATCTTCTGAGGGAGGTACTGAAGGAAAAGGAGCTGGAAGAAGGTCATCCGAAACATTCATACGTGGATTCCCTTGTATCCTCTGACGGAAAAAAGATATACATAGAACCCATCTGTGACGAAGGTGCAGAGATGACGCTCGAAGAGGATTCCATAGAGAAATTCAACGAAGAAAGAAATTACGACATAAAGGCAGAAACCGTGTATGAAGATCTCGTTAGTCCCTTGGCAATCCCCAAAGAATGAAAGAAACAGAAATAAAACATCAGTTTATCACGAAGAATTCAAAATATTTAAAAAGGTAGTCGATTAAGATAAAGGAGGGGATAGTGTGTTAAGGAAATTAAAGGAAAATTTTTTCTCTACTTTCAGGAGAAGCGGTAGTTCAACGGAGAGTCCATATCCACATGTACACGAGACTGCGTGGGTAGCCCCAGATGCAGTTCTGATAGGTGATGTGGAGATAGGCGAAAACAGTTCTGTCTGGCCTGGTGCGATCATAAGAGGAGATATAGGAAAGGTCAAAGTAGGTTCAAACACCAACATACAGGACAACGTAGTGATACATCCCAACTCAAAGAAAGGTGTTGTAATAGGAAACAACGTCACTGTTGCACATGGCACAGTACTCGATGGCTGCGACGTAGACGACAACGTGATGATAGGAATAAACGTCACAGCACTCCACCACACGAAGATAAAGGAAAACACAATTGTAGGAGCAGCAAGTCTACTTCCACCTGGAACTGAAACAGAACCAAATTCCGTATACAGTGGAAATCCAGCCGAAAAGGTAAGGGAGCTACAGGAACAGGATAAGGAAATAATGGACAAGATGGCAAGAAGCTACGTGAACCTGAAGGGCGAGTACGAGTAACAGGAAACATCTTCTGGATGGCATATGGGCGTAGATATTTCGGAACTCATGGAGGCCGAGGAATCTTCCCTGGACTCATTCAAGGGAAGAACTATTGCTCTAGATGCACTCAATATGTTATACCAGTTTCTATCGATAATAAGACAACCAACGGGGGAGCCTCTGAAGGATTCAAAGGGCAGAACAACTTCCCACCTGTCAGGACTGTTCTACAGAACCACAAAACTTGCAGAACACGGGATAAAACCCTTTTACGTTTTCGATGGGAAGCCACCAGAGTTCAAAGAAAGCGTCAACAAAGAGAGAAGAAAAAGAAGAACTGAGGCAAAAAAGAAATATGAAAAGGCTGCAAAAAGAGGCGACACTGAAGAAGCAAACAAGTATGCAAAACAGGCAGTAAGTGTACAGGATGAAATGATCCAGCAGTCCAAGGATCTTCTTGATGCTATGGGAGTTCCATGGATACAGGCCCCCAGTGAAGGAGAGGCACAGGCTGCGTTTATGTCAAAAAGAGGCGATGCATGGGCAGTAGGTAGCCAGGATTTCGACTCACTTTTATTTGGAGCTCCCGTGCTTCTGAGGAACATAACAATAACAGGAAAGAGAAAGCTTCCGGGTAAAAAAAAGTATGTTGAGGTCAAACCAGAAAAAATCGAACTTGAAAAAGTTCTTAACGGTCTAGGCATAAACCGGGAGCAACTGATTATAATAGGAATAATAGTAGGGACCGACTACACACCGGGTGGAATAAAGGGAATAGGACCTAAGACTGCTTTAAAGACTGTAAAAAAGAAAGGAGATCTCTCCTCTGTAATGGATGACATAGAATGGCCATTCGATGAGGGTCCGGAAGATGTTCTGAACTTCTTTATGAACCCACCCACACTCAAAGACTACGAACTCGAATGGTCTGCGCCAAATGGTGAAAAAATCAAAGAGTTTCTATGCGAAGAGCACGACTTTTCCGAAGACAGAGTGAAAAAACCGATAGAAAGGTTAAAAGAAAGTAAGGACAGTGGCACACAATCAAGGCTGGACTCTTTCTAGATCAAGATCCATATCAAGTATGTCGGAGACTTCATACTCTATACTCCTTGTGGTATCGGAAATAGAGTCCATTAGCTCGTCTCTCTTGGCTTCCTTTTTATCTATTCTTTCCAAAACGCTGTCTATTTCCTTGTTCTTACGCTTTAACTTTCGTGACATCTCCTTTATTTCCTTCTCCTTGTTTAATTCATCTATACTACCTTCCAGCTCCTCTTTCTCGTTTCGTAGGTTCTTTATCTCATCTATATGATCCAAAACCACATCGGGATCAAAACTGCTTATCTCATCCTCCAGTCTACCCACTTCCTCGGACGAGAAGTCCAGGTCTCCGGAACCGAGCTTTTCATTGAGATCATCGACCGTATCTATCAAAAAAGACAGATCTTTGTCGTCGTTCACAGCCTTAGCAGGGTCATCCACATATGCCTCAAGCAGTTCCACATCATCCACCACACCAAGGTATCCGAGCTTCTTGAAACCCCTTTTGAAGGGAGCTACATTGCCCCTTACTGAGTTTTCAAGACTCCTTATCTCCTCGTCAACAGAGTCCATCTCTTCCTCTTTATCGGCTACAAGATCAGGGTTCCTTGAGTCCTTTAGATCATCCAGCTCTCCCTGAAGCTCCTCTTTCTCGTTGACAAGTGCATTTAGCTCTTGGCGCATGTTATCTATATCACCGTTGATTTCTTCCACAGCACCCAACCTTTCATTTATTCTGTTGTGTTTTTCAAGAACATCAACAACCTTCTGAAGTACTTCGTAATCTCCTATAAATCCCTCAAGTTTCTTCAGAGCATCCACTATATTCTTGGTTTCCTTTGGTTGCACGTTATCCAAAACCATCAAGCTTTTCTTTATTTTCTCGGATACCTCGTCAAGTTCTCTGGATTTTTCCTCTATGAAACAATGTGCAGTTTCGTAATCATGGGATGATGGTAGTTCAAAACTATCTATAAAGCTCTGGAGACGGCTAATAAGAACTTTCCTGTTGGATTCAGCCATGTTTTTAAGCCTAGGAGCAATATCCCGATCGACCTTCTTTCCCTTGAAGGTATCCAATCTGTCCCTCAGATCAAAAAGGGAATTCTCTATATCTTCATACCTGGAACCCACATCCTTCCATTTGAAGTTATCAAGATCCCCGAGTTCATCCATAAACCATTCTCTAAAATCTTCGAAACGGACCGTCTCCTTCCCTCGGTCTTCATCCTTTGAAAAAAATCCTATAAAGGACACACAATCACCCTGAATCAAATCCTCTTTCGCCCTTCAGTTCAACGAACCTGTAGCCTCTTTCATGTTTGATAAGCCTGGTTTTACCCTTTTCCATCTTCAAGGCAACCATATTCTGGAGTTGTTTGCTTCCTATGGGAGCGACAAGCACACCGCCTTCCTTGAGCTGTTGAACCCACTCGTTATGTATACCAGGGGAAGCAGCAGTGCATATTATTTTATCGTAAGGGGAATGTTCGAAAAGTCCTGTGGAGCCATCGCCTTTGATAACCTCAACGTTGTTCACACCGGCTAAAAGCAGGTTCTCCATAGCTTTGTCGGCTAAACTCTCTATGGTCTCAACAGTATACACCACACCACCCTGTCCAACTAGCCTAGATAAGACTGCGGCCTGCCAGCCGGAGCCTGTTCCGATCTCCAGAATCTTTTCGCCTTCCTGTGGATCAAGCCACTCCGTCATCTTTGCAACGACGGAGGGTTGTGATATTGTCTGACCACTGCCTATGGAAAGAGGTGTATCCCTGTAGGCATACTCACTACATTCCTCTGGTACAAAAATGTGCCTTGGGGTAGCTCTGATTGCTTCCTCTACACGGAAAGATTTAAGGTTCCCCTTGCTCTTCATTTTCTGTATGAGAGACTCGGACTCTTCCCCACGTCCCATACAAAACCTTTTATTTACGGTTCTACATAAAGGTTATCTATGCCCGGAGTCGATGAAACCGTAAGGAAGATAAAGGATCTGGAGATACAGGGCGCACAGAGTATAGCCACCGAAAGCCTCAATGTTCTATCGGAAATAGTCGAGGAAGATGGCTTCGGGAAAAGGTTTGAAGATGCTGCCGATAAACTCAGGAAGGCAAGACCAACCGGCGTCTCTGCCCATAACATAATAGAGTTTGTGGAAAGGAGAAGAGAAATAGAAGCAATAGACGCAGCATTGGACTACCTGAATACCGCAAAACAAAATGCTGCAACCATAGCAGCCGATAAAATAGAGGATGGATCTGTGATAATGACACACTGCCACTCCTCTGCCGCCATGGCTGTTTTCGAAAAACTGAACGACATGAACAAGGATTTCCGTGTGATTGTAACAGAGACCGAGCCCAAACTACAGGGTGTTAAAACAGCAAAAGAGCTGGATCAGATGAACATACCCGTTAACTATATAGTAGACGCCGCGGCAGGGATCTATATGTGGGCAGCAAACTATGCAGTTGTAGGTGTAGATTCCATAAAGCCGTCCGGTGTAATCAACAAGATAGGCACATATCTCATGTCACTGGCTGCCGCCGAAGACGATGATACCGAGTTCTGGTTTGTTGCAACAAAGGATAAGTTCGACTACGATAACTTTTCACGGATAGAAGAGAGATCGCCCGATGAGATAGATGAACACGAGTACCTGGAAAAGGACTCCGATATAGTTCTGGAAAATCCTGCTTTCGATATGACGCCCTGGTCCAAAATAGATAAACTTATAACAGAAGAAGGTGAAATGAAAAAACACGAAGTAGTAGAAGAACTCAAAGGTAAGTTCAGACTATAGGAATGTATGATACTATGAATTTTATAGATAAAAACTATGAACCGAAAGACAGCGACCTAGTCTGTCTTTTCCGTATAGAACCCTCCGAAAAAATAAGCCTTGAAAAGGCAGCCGCAAACGTCGCAAAAGAGTCCAGCGTTGGCACATGGACACACATAGGAACGGTCAATGAAAGGGCTGAAAGGATAAAGGCCCGTGTTTTCGATATAAACGAACCCTACGCCAAGATAGCATATCCCAAGGAGCTGTTCGAACTGGACAACGTTCCACAGATTCTCTCCTCAATAGCTGGAAACATATTTGGAATGAAGCTTCTCAAAAACCTAAGATTCGAGGACGTGAGATTCCCACCGGAGCTTCTGGAAAAACACAGGGGTCCCCAGGTCGGTCTGGAAAACATAAGGAAACTTTTCGAGGTAGAGAAGAGACCGTTGCTCGGGACCATAGTAAAACCTAAGCTTGGTCTTGGTTCAAAGAGTCATGCAGAGGTAGCATACAGGGCATGGAAAGGCGGGCTTGATATAGTAAAGGACGACGAAAACCTGAGTTCCATGGCTTTCAATACTTTTGAAAGAAGGGTTGACGAAACAATGCACCTGAAGGAAAAGGCGGAGAAAGAGACAGGTGAACACAAGGAGTACATGGGCAACATAACAGCACCTGTTTCGGAGATGAAAAGGAGGGCGGACTATCTGATTGGAAAGGGAAGTAACTACGTGATGATAGATATAGTAACAACTGGCTGGAGTGCACTACAGGATATGAGAGAATACCTGGAAGGAAAGGACATCGTTATACACTGCCATCGTGCTGGGCATGCCGCCTTTACACGTAACAAAAAACATGGTATGAGCATGTTAACAGTTGCAAAGTTTACAAGACTAATAGGCGGGGACCAGCTGCACATAGGAACAGCAGGGGTCGGAAAGATGGAAGGAGACGAAGACAAGGTACTGAGGATACAGGAAGCTGTTGAATCAAGGTCAGAGAATGAAGGTGAGATAAAACTTGCCCAGAACTGGAAGGACATCAAAAAAACTGCAGCAGTTGCATCCGGTGGGCTACACCCTGGAGACATACCCAAACTCATCGGTAGAATGGGGAAAAATATAGTGGCACAGTTCGGAGGGGGTTGCCATGGACACCCTGATGGCACGGAACCAGGAGCGAGGGCAATAAGACAGGCCTGTGACGCAGTTTTAGAAGGACAGGACCTGGAAAAATATGCAGAAAAAAACACGGAGCTTAAGGATGCTCTCAATAAGTGGTGTTAAGATATGATTGGATGGATAGGAGCACTTCTTTTACTTGCTGCATGGATTCCAGAAACAGTCACAACCATGAAGACAAAAAATCTCGATGCAATAAATATAAAGTTCATAATCATGAGTCTAATGGGGTCTATCGTTCTATCCTATTACTCATACAGCATAAATGATCTAGCATTCCTTTTTTTGAACGGTACTTTGGCAGTAGTGATATTTATCGAGCTCTTGGTCTATATTTATAAGTCAAAGAACTAGAAATAATCCCGTGGTACGATGGAAGCAAAGGTAAAAACAGTTGACATAAGAGCAGGCAAGCCTGTTGTAATTCTAAACAAAAGGGAAGCAGGTGAGAGATCCATATTCCTCGGGGACAGGGTATGTATAAAGTACGAGGACAGGGAAGAGATGTCCATTGTTGATCTGTCGAGCGGTGTACCAAGGGGAAATGTTTTTCTGTTTGATGAAACAACCGAATGTCTGGATGTCAAAGAAGGTGATGTAGTGAACATTGAACCTACAATAAAACCGGACTCCGTGGACTACATAAAGAAGAAGATTGGAGGTGAGGAACTTTCCAGGGAAGAAACGTATTCGATAGTACAGGATGCAGTGAAGTCAAGGCTCACAGATCCCGAGTTAATGGCATATACTACGGCTATACAGATGTCAGAGTTTTCGATGAAAGAGGCAGAACATCTAACCAAGGCAATGGTCGAAACAGGAGAGGAAATAAATATAGAAGGTGCCCTGGACAAGCACTGTATAGGTGGCGTTCCTGGAAACAGAACCACGCCGATAGTTGTATCTATAATTGCAGCAGCTGGATACAAAATACCTAAGACATCATCCCGTGCAATAACTTCACCCGCGGGTACCGCCGATACCATGGAGGTCATAACCAACGTAAAGCATGGGGCATCAGAAGTAGAAAGTATCGTACGAAAAACAAATGGATGTTTTACATGGGGAGGATCACTTAACCTGGCCCCCGCTGATGATGAATTCATACGGGTAAGAGATTCGTTGAACATCGATCCCCTAGAACAGCTTCTATCATCTGTTCTTGCAAAGAAGAAGGCCGTGGGTGCAGAGACGGTTCTCATAGATATACCGATGGGCGAGGAAACAAAGGTGACGGAACACGAGGAGGCAGATAAACTCTCAAGATATTTCAAGGAACTGGGACGGAAGCTCGATATGGAGGTCCTCACTATAATATCAGACGGTTCACAACCTGTAGGAAATGGGATAGGACCCGCACTCGAGGCACGGGATATTCTTGAGATACTCGAAACAGGTGGTAAAAAAGGTCCAGTGGATCTGAGGGAAAAATGTATCAAGATGGCAGATATACTTTTACAGAAGGTAGGCTCAGAAAAAGGTGCTGAGGATATACTCGAAAGCGGTGAGGCCTACGAGAAGTTCAAGGATATCACAAAGGTCCAAGGTGCAAGAACCACAAGTTCAGAGGATATAGAGTTATCAAAAAAGAAGCATGTGGTAAAATCAGATACCAGGGGCAGGATAAAGGAAATAAAGAACAGTGCGGTCAATAAAATCGCTAAATCAACCGGCTGTCCAAAGGAAAAGGGATCCGGTATATACCTACATAAAAAAGTAGGTGATCCTGTAGACGAGGGAGATGAACTGCTTACCATATACTCTGAGACCGACAAAAGATTACAAAAGGCCGTTGAACTCGCAGAAAAAAACAAAGTCTTTGTTCTCAAGTCACTGCTCTCAAAATAAATAAAAGAAAGGGGATTGTTAGGGTTTTTTCTATTTCACTTTTTCAGTGTGATGTCGATTGAACTTACGTTGATTTCTTCGCCCTCGTCCGTCTG